>NZ_JAAHHE010000523.1:0-3551 GCF_010692525.1 Moorena sp. SIO3B2 | reverse complement strand
GCAAAACTAGTTGAGGGTAGCTCGACTGCTACTTCTTTGGTCGGTCGCAGTTTCAACATCACAAATAGTTTCTGGTCTGGGGTATCCGCAGGCAGAAATTCACGATGAGGAGTAATTGTTACATATAGGGGTGGATTACTCATTGTTGTATAGGGTTTTTATTTGAGTTGTGAACATAGGATTGAACTAAAAAGGGAACCGGGAATCGGGAATCGGGAATCGGGAATCGGGAATCGGGAATCGGGAATCGGGAATCGGGAATCGGGAATCGGGAATCGGGAACCGGGAAAAAATTCTATGTACCTCATAGTTATTAAAAACGCTGTCTAAATCTAGAGATAATAAATGAATTAATTGTGATAATTTTTGATGCCATATTCTTGACTTCCTACTCCCTACTCCCTACTCCCTACTCCCTGTTCCCTGTTCCCTACTTCTACAATAATTCTAATTAAAATTCAACGGCGGTAACATTCCTGAAATAGGTTCTATCCCAGACAAATCTGGGTAAATTGGATGGGGTATTTCTTGATTACCGGCTTCTTTCATCTGACTAATCAGTAAAGGTAAAGCCATAGTAATTGAACTGTCTCTAAAGCCTTCTTCTATGTCTTTTATCCAGGTTTCTATGATTTTATTAAGGTTATCATCATTAATTTTGTATAGGCTTTGCTCTTGAAACCAATTTCTCAGTTTTTCTCGCTCTGATTTAGTGAAAAATAAATCGGGATTATCTTCCTGGCTTTTGTCTAAATTAATGGCATAGCTGTATTCATCTTCTATATTATTTATATGGAGAATGAATGTATAGTTTACCATTTTATAGGAGTTATCGATTGGGTTTTTTTTTAGGGAATCGGGAATCGGGAATCGGGAATCGGGAATCGGGAATCGGGAATCGGGAATCGGGAATCGGGAATCGGGAATCGGGAAACAAGATTGTTTGGCTCCTTCCAGATAGGGTTAGTAATTATAATGGTGTAGTTGTGAACTAGACCAGGAAGAAAACTCTACCGCTTGTGCTGGAGATGATGCGTTCGCGAAGCGGTTCCGAAGGAACATCGCGCCCAATTTCCCACACTCGCCACCAAGACCTGTAATACCAATCCGTGTCGGAATTGTGAGAATTTTTGTTACCTTTTCCCGACTCCCGACTGCCGACTCCCGACTCCCTCGGTGCGCTTTCCGCATCTAATTATTAAATTCGCCACGGGTCGCACCGCTCCCGACTCCCGACTCCCGACTCCCTGTTCTCTTTGATATATTAATCTTCAAGTTCCTCTCGCTTTAGATATTGTCCCCATAAGTAAAATGGCACTGCACCTCCAACTCCCATGACCACGAAAGTACCCAGAAACATGGTCAGTCTGATCGGTAAAGGAAGTGACCATCCAAAGGAGGTAATTCTGTAAGGTTTAGGTTCAGAGCGTTCTGTGGAAACATGTCGGGAATCAACTTTAACCTGAACCTGATGCCTTTCCGCCCGTATCGGGTTGGGGTCATTGTAGGTGATTTCATACTCACCGAGCAGAGCATCAAGGAATACTTTCAAGGACTTGCCAAGAGCCTGAGCATCCCCCGAAATTTTACAAATTCCTCCCGTAATCCTGGAAATTTCGTCTATGCGATCGCGGTCTACAAACTCTTCTTCTGGTACTTTGTTTGGTGGCAATTTTTTCTTGCCACCCTCAGTATAAAAAACGTCTTCCCTTGTTGCTTCTTGTTTAGAAAAGCCATTGTTTTTATACTTCTCGGCTAACTCTCGAGGTTTTAAGCCATACCCCAAAGTATGCACAATAATATTATCATTGACTTTGATCAGTCTCTTGAGTGTTTCAAATTCCTGCTCTTCTGCTTCTTTGGTTGCCGATGTACTGTGATAACCATCAGATAGAAGAATAATCGAAAGCCGGGGCTGTTGAGGCTGAGGTTGCCAGAATTTCTCTTTTTTCGGATAGAAGCGAGGGTCACCTCTTTGCTCACTTAAGAAATTTACTGCTTCAGTAAGGGGTTTGTAGACATTAGTGGCAGCACAGGGTTTTTTACTGGCAAGCTCACCAAGATAGTTTTGGAGTTCGGAGTCTCCTACAGGAAAAAATTTATTGAGTGTGGCTTGATTAACAGGATAGCCACCCTTGGGGCAATTTTTGGGATGGGGTTCACCAAAGGGAACAATTGCTACTTGAGTATGACTACTGCGATCTGCTGTATTTTTGATAAATTCTCGCATCGCTGCAGTGGCTCCCTCCAGTTTGCTTTGGCTAGAGCCTGGTTTATCGGGCTTGGCCATACTGCCACTCATGTCCAGTAGGAAGATAATCCAGGCCGAAGGCTGCTCAGCTTTTGTCGGATTTTTCCAATGCTTGGGCTTAAAGGTAACTTTATCATTATTTACATAGACCTGGAAATTTTCATCGGTGAGGTTGGTGACAGGTTGGTCATATTCATTTTTGACTTGGATGCGAATTTTGACCTGTTCATCCTCAACGGTGGCATTAAGGATTTTCGCTTCTTGTGCCTGTACTCCACTAGGATAACTAAAGCAACCGGCACACAATATTAGTAAACTAAGCTTGCGGGTCAAAGAAACGATTGTAGTAGACAAAGCGATAGATTTTTTCTTCATTTTTCCCTCCTGGATAAAGGCTATTAAACGTCAAGACATGGTTATGTTTCAAAACAATATCTTCGCGGGTTTTCAAGGGTTTACCGTTAATTTCGATAGTATTGAAATGTAGGGGATTGGGAGATAAAATTGCTTGGCGCTGCTTCAGTACTATGTCTGCTACATGGAGTGGCAATCCAGGCAAATAAATATCCGAGCCTCCTTTATGGTTTACCTGTTTGACAGCAGAGCCAATTCTAATCGTGCCAGTAGCAGGTAATTGAATTGACAACCCCTCTTCGATTTCATCGGCTTTACTGTTACTGACAAATTTTAGTAGAGACTTATTGATATAGGGAAAAGGATTATTTACGGTGATCACCCCTGGCTCACTATCTTCATAGTTAGGTCCGGTGTATTCAAAACCACCACCTGCTCTCAGTGCTGCCATATAACTTGGTGAATTGGTAATGCTAAATACTAAACCTAGCACCAAGCCTAAAATCGAGAATCCTAGAGGGTCTTCAAAACCTCTGTTTTCGATCTCACTCAACAGTGGGCGGATCGATTCAAACAGTAGAGCAGCAACTAACGCTGCACCACTAGCCGCAATCATACTAGTTCTTAACCGTTCTTGGAAGCGTTTGGGATCCCCTGCTTCCACACTGCGCCACCACCAAGTCAGTCCCTCTGCCAAGCCTACTGAGCTCCCTATTAAGAGCCAACTTAGGAGTCTAATTATAATTCCTGGAATAGGAGATAATAACAGGATTTGGTAAATCACTCCAGAAATTAAACCGATGATAATTCCTAAGCCAACAGCAATCAGGATCGGAATTTTGGCAATGCGGAGGTTTAGTTTAAGTCTGGTGGGGTTACTAATAAAGATTTCATTAATTACCATCCCCACGGCTAAGGAGATAGCAATGCACGGAAATAGGACAAT
>NZ_JAAHHE010000522.1:0-3578 GCF_010692525.1 Moorena sp. SIO3B2 | reverse complement strand
CTTGTTTTCTGTAACACCTAGTGGTGATGTCAGTCTTGGTATTGCCATACGTAATAACGATTTACAAGTTGCTTACCGTAACCACAATGTGCGTGGAAGGGGATGGTATTCTGATGCTCTGACTCTTCTTGAAGGTGTATTTCGCAATCAAACAGTTAAAGCGGTCAAGAAGGGTTTGGCAAATTTTGATGGTGTCAATTTAATTTCCTATCTTAAAGATGCGGGCGTTGATCAAAAGTTGAAACCCTATGGATTAAGCCTAGATAAACTCGTTAAGGCTGGTGTCTCTATTAACGCCGATGTCACTCCACAAGGGCTGAACTTTGTGATTGATTTACCTAATACCATAACCTTTGAATAATTGGTTAAGCTAATTTGTTAAGCTGTTAGGCACTAATGCTTAACAGCTTATTCATATTTATTTGATTTTTTCTAAAACTTGGTTATCTTCAATAATGTTCTCTATTTTTTGAAGAAGATTATATCTTTGTCGAGGCACCAAATATGCTGTTTCTCCGAATCCTATCACAAAGGATAAGATTCCACTACCAGGTCTAAATGAATAGTCAATTATTTGAGATTTTTTTATTTTAAACTTCCCAGTCGAATTATCATTATAACTAATCTTAACTTTTATATATCCTTTATAGTTTCTCTTGAGAAATCTTAATTTTTCTTCCTTGGTCCATTCCACATCATTAAGTAATATGTGTAATTCATGTAATTCATTATCTTTACCCGGGTTTTTTATAAATCTATCTATTACTTCAGCTTTATGTATAAAGATTTTCTTTAAATTATAATGTTTAGTTAGATGCTGGTTTTCAAAAACTTTTACGATTTCTGGGTAATTGTGAAAGTTTTCAGGGGACTTTACTAGTTTAGTGGGAAAAATGCTAAATATAAATGCTTCTCCTACTATCACCAAGATTACTAAGGTAACTGATCCTATTTGGTTCAGTCTTAAATTTGATTTTTTAAATAAATCAATAATAGCTATGATTGTAAATACTATAAAAAACAACATGCTAAGGGCTTTATACTGCTTAACCCATTCTATTCTACTCAAGAATTCGATTATCCAAGCCCCAGTAATATTAATAAAGAGGAATGGCAATATACGTGACACTACATAATCAAATTCAAATAAGCGGTTATTGCTTACCAATCTTATTATATAGCTGATTATATAGCTTGCTTTACTTCTCTTGGACTCGATTTTTAACCATTGATTGAGTTGACAAGCATTTTCTTGTGAAATATCAATATCTCTATTTTTTAATAAAAAATCAGCAAAGTCTATGATAGGTTTTTCACTATAAAAATTTTCATCAAGTATAGTATCCAAGTTATCTATAATATCATTTAAATTTGCAACAATTTTATCTTCCGAAAAATTGACTTTTTGAAAATAATCTCTATAAACCTCTTGCTTTGGCTTGTTATTTTTTTTAAAAGGATACAATAGGTCGAGTAAACTAGTCGTAATTTTAAATTTTTTCTTGATTGCATTTAACTCAGGATTAGCGCAATTTTGTTTAAGGGCGCTATTAATTAATAGTTCTAAACTATTATTACTATCAAAATGGTTGATTGTTTTGTTAACAATTTCACTGAAATTTCCACCAGTAGCAATCTCTGGCAGATTTTCATTTAATTGGAATCGTAGCATTTGTTTGAAGCCCTGTGGCTCAGGAAAAGCACTAAGCAGGGCTAACTGTATCTTCTCAAGGAGATAACCAGGGGTATTTCCAGCATTTTTTCTTCTAGCAGGGAAAACAGTAAATAGGGCTGACTCTATCTGATCAAGGAGATAACCAGGGATATTTCTAACCTTCATGTATAGCTCTCTACTTCTCAACCATAGAACTTAACATAATATTTATCAAGCTAGTCAGGTACAATAATCATGATACCTCAGATAATTATACTAAAAAATCATGAAACCCTACTCCGTTGATCCTAGACAAAAAATTATTGATGTTTATACTTAAGCTAATATCTATCAACATCAGCTTGCTAAACAGTTCTATGTGGGAGCAGGTCATTTTTGTAAGAAAACTTGAACTACAAACCCTTGAACTATAGTTTTTTCGGTGTTGCTGATTCTGGGTATGGTTTCGCCCCCCTAACCCCCCAAGCGAGGGATTGCTCGCTTGGGGGGAAAAAACTCTAAAAGTCCCCCGAGCGAGGGATTGCTCGCTCGGGGGATTTAGGGGGCTTCAACAAAACCATAGGTGCGCTTGACCCATTAAGAATTAAATTCGCCACGGGTCGCACCTGATGATCGCTCATTCATTCATTAGACTTCGCGGCAGTTGTCGGGAACAGGGAACAGCGATGCAGCGCGGTCTTGGGGAGGCAGCGCGGTCTTGGGGGTTCCCCCCATGAGCGACTGCCGTGGTTTCCCCCATGAGCGACTGCATCAAGACGGGAACAGGGAACAGTGGACAAGAATTGACGTAAACACTATCAGAAAAATACTTTTGCAAGAGGTCTATTAATTCAGCAACACCAATTTTCCTAGATAAATCCGGAGTTAATCTAGGAATGCTTCCTCTATTTGCTCGCTCTGAATAGGTTCAACTTGAGTGTAACAACAGCAGTTGGATATCTAACTCTTAGAGGATATCTGAAAAGTTTTTTGATACTGAATTTTGCCCCCCTGACCCCCCAACTTTGGGGGGAACAAGAGTCAATTTGCTTCTAAAAGTCCCCCAGAGGGGGACCAACGGGGGCTTGGATGTAGCAAATGAGACTTCTCAGACAACCTCTTAGAATCCCACACTTCCGACACTTCCCGCTTCACCCAGATATCAGAAACCTACCCCTGTTAGCATCACCCTACTGGGCAAATTGCTAAGATTTGCGCCATTATATCAATGTTTTCGGTGTGAGTAGTCAACTATCGTTCCCAATGCCCAAACTGACTTGGAGCTTGCCCCATGTAACTCCAGCTGCGATCGCTGCAGCCTTTTTACTAACTCCCAATGGTCTAGCCAATGAATCTCAACCAAAGTCAACAACAGCCCAGGAATTATCCGTAGCAGTAGAGTTACTTCCCCCCATCTCTGTGGGAGTGATGGAGCAGGTGACACCTGTTTCCCAGTTGTTCCCAGGATCACCAATAACAGAATCACCAACAAGTACACAACAGTTTGAACATGAACTGACTCCCAATCTCGAACCGAATCTCGAACAGACAAATGACTCGATGGCTCAGGTCACATCAGTATCCCAGTTATCGGATGTCCAGCCCACAGATTGGGCATTCCAAGCCTTACAATCTATCGTAGAGCGCTACGGTTGTATGGCAGGATATCCTGACAGTAGCTATCGTGGCAATCGTCCCCTCAACCGTTATGAATTTGCTGCTGCTCTCAATGCCTGTTTCGATCAGCTCAGTAAGGTGATTGCTGCTCCCGATTTGTCATCTTCCTACTTTAAAGAAGATCTAGAGGCAATCCAGCGTTTGCAAGGCGAGTTTACCCTGGAACTAGCTCGACTGCGTGGTAACCTGGATGCTGTCACCGCTCGTACTGCTGAAGTCGAAATTACTGAGTTTTCCACCACTACTA
>NZ_JAAHHE010000521.1:0-3581 GCF_010692525.1 Moorena sp. SIO3B2 | reverse complement strand
CAAACTCAGAGCAAAATTATGGATCGATAACCCAGACCTCATCCTCATGTAGTTGAGTACAGATTGGTTAGGCGCTCGCTTATACAGAACCTCTGCTTCCCCATTAGCTAACTGAGAAACTAACCATTCTCGCTGCTCTTCAGGAAATAATCCCCGCTTAGCCCCATAAAATCCCGAACAGAAAATTTCTGAATTAATCTGGGATTCATCGAATACTTCCAGTAACTTCGGTGAGGCTACGTTAAAAATATGTGCTGGGTCTTTATACTGAAAGTCATAAACCACAAAATCACTTTCATCTAACTGCTTAAAGACGAAATCTAAGGAATTCATCAGCAGAGTGTCAGCATCGAGATAGATAAATTTTTCAAATGGACTCTCTGGATCAAACGCACAGTAACGATGATTTTCACCAACCCGATAGAATTTCGTCTTCATGCCTTGTTCCTGCCATTCTTGTAAAGCGTCAGGGTGAGTTTTCCAAACACGGTAGGAAAACTCTTCCCAACGGGCAAATAGTTCTGGATTATCCAGCAAGGTGACATTATCTCGGGTGGCAATTTCTTGACGGACGTTGTCTAATTGATCATTGTAGGCAATTACACAAACTGGAGTCTCTTTCCCAGCATTAACCTCTATGCTGTTGAGCAGTGCTACCAGTTGGTTGTAAACCAGATCATTAGCCAATGTATAAATTCCTGTGCTCATCTAGACTTACCCCAGTTTTTCCACTACTTTAGACAAGAAGTTGAGTAAATTCAACTCATGTAAAATGATTTGACGTGCTTCTGCGATCGCATCTAGAGCGTCATGCCATGCATCCGGTGTAGCGGTCACCTCCTGAATGTAAGCTAAGCCCTTTTCATCCTCACTTGGCAGTCTCAAGAAGCTTCCTGGAGGCAATAATTTATCAGCAGCAGAACCACCATAGTATATGGGTAAACACCAGGCTAATAAAGCATCCCACAACTTTTCACTCACATACCAATCATTACCAGCATAGTTTTCAATCGCCAGGTTGTAGTAATAAGGAGCCATCGCATTCCACTTATTCCCTACTTTTCCATATCCGTTTACCCAGTCTGGCAAATCCCGTCCATACACGTCAAATTCTAGATCACTGTCCCTCAACAGCTTCAAAAACGCCAAACGCTGACGATGATTAGCCGTGCGAGCAATACCGGAGGTAATCCAACAACAGGAACGAGCTTTTTCAGGCGGTCCCATTTCATTCAATTCACGAAACGAATTGTTGTGGTATGAAATAGCAGGCATATAGTCAGGAATTGGCGCAAAATCATCAGGACCACATACATAGCCACAGTATTCCTGAGCTTGTTTATATTCATTAATTCGGATCTCTTCCCGTTCTGGAAAGGGAGGTTCTCGCACCAAAGAAATAATCCGTTCTTTCGGCACTCCCCGCAAGAGAGTCTTGAGATCTGCGACCTTAGGCTCAGCGGGCTTGTGAGCTAGCCCAAAAAAATTGCCAAATTTGGGTTTAACTGGTTTGATGTCAGAAAATTCGTTAAAGTTGTATAGCAGTAAAAAATCCGGTTGAGGTGCAGTAGCTATCATTTGAATATTTTTCCAAACCCCCAAAGGACGAGGGGTTTGTTTCCATAGCCAATCAACAGGACTGGGTTTCAGTGCCTTATAGCTACTGATCATACCGATAACTTTTTTGTCCATAGTTTTGGACATAGCTTAATTTCCTAACTCATCAATTTGAAGTTGATAATAATTTGATCAGCTTAGTTTCAGCTTAACGTAAGCATTTAGCTATCAGCTAAATGCCGTTGGCCACGCTACTTGAGGTGCTATCAGCTATCAGCTATCAGCCTATGCGCTACTTGAGGTGCTACTGTTCGCGCAGCGTGCCCGTAGCGCAATCGGTGCTTTTGAATCAAATAAGCTGACGGCTGACGGCTGACGGCTGACGGCTGACTGCTTACAGCTTAACTTACTTAACTTCATTGTCAAATTCTAATTGTAAACTTACTTGTTAACTTAATTTTCAACACTTTAGCCATTGGGACAGATCCCGACCAATCAAATCTTGAAGCTGGAGGATATCCTCGCGATAGAATTCAATCAATTGCTTCCGCACTGCTGATGATAACTTAGGTTGACCACGATTTAAATATCTAATCTTGTTAACTAGTTTATCCTTTAGGCTAGCAGGAAGCAATGGACTGAGAATTGATTTAACTGGGTGCGGTTGGTTCAAAAAGGATTCCAACGCTTTGTTTTTGGGAAGGCGAGGAGCTTGCCTAACTTTTTCAGATATATCTGGGGTAAAGGTATCGTCTATCTCCAAAAAACCAAACATATCTTTCAGCATACCTAGAGGATTATTATTCAAATCTTCGTATAGGTAAACCTTAATCTGGCTTTTTTCAAAGGTATCATAATAACGCTTAATTTGGACATAGTAAAGTCCCTGGTGTTTATAGTGCCAGAAGGACCACCAGTTATTTTGAATGCGCTTCTCTTCTTGGTCAAGAGCCTCAGCAAAATCCGTTAGTGGTTCGCGCTCTTGCTTGAGTAAATGTAAATAGTTGGAATAGGCTCTTTCTGCTGGATCTCGAACAATTGCGATCAGTTTTGCCTTAGGAATGTAGTACTTTATGCGTTCAACAGATTTCGCAAGGTAGAGATAACTTGTAGATGCTTCACCAATAGCTACTTGATTAGTTACCTTTTTAAATAGTTGACGATAGGCGTCAATATCAGTGACAATAAAATCTGCTTCTTTTTCATCTCCCAACCCACGGAAATCTAAAGTTTCCCCTTCAAAAGCAAAAAACCTAGGTTCCTTGGAAGGACTCATGTAGATTTGCGGATGCTGCTTTAGATATCGATAAATTGAGGTAGTTCCAGCCTTAGCTGCACCTAGGATTAAAAAGTTCGGCATTGTCATGAGTCTATCTAGTTAACTGCTCCTTGATAAAGTGATCTTAGAAGGTGTTTAATCAAGTCCTTAGATTAGACATTAAATGATCAGGAGAGGGGGGCTGACCTTGTCATGTGGTCATGTCTTATTCTTTCCTATTCTTGACCTGATATCCCCATCACCTCATCACCCGATCTCGAGATCTCGAGATCTGAAAGTATTTCTAGTAAGCATAACCGAAATTGAGATCAGTAAGTGGGTTTTTTATACCCACTTATCAGGGGCTGGTGGGTACTCCTCTGTCAGCCGTCAGCTGTCAGCCGTCAGCTGTCAGCTGTCAGCTTAACATAAACCTATGCAGGCCTATGGCCACGCTACGGGAACGATAGAATTTAATTATTGAGAGATTGATGAGAATTGAAAGTCTGGTGAAAAGCCTTTGGCCATGCTAATTGAGGTGCTTTGTGGCACAAGCTTCTAGTTTTTGCTATAGGCCACAAGCGCTGTGACTTAACTCAGCATTATTCGAATGCTTACCTCTTTGATTCAAAAGCACCTCAAGTAGCACCATCCGTAGCGCATTAGCTGATAGCTGATAGCTGATAGCTGATAGCTGATAGCTGATAGCTGATAGCTGATAGCTGATAGCTGATAGCTGATAGCTGATAGCTGATAGCTGATAGCT
>NZ_JAAHHE010000520.1:0-3587 GCF_010692525.1 Moorena sp. SIO3B2 | reverse complement strand
TACTCTAGTATGCAGATCCAAAAACCGTCCTTGCTCTCAACTTACCAGACAATATGCTTTGTATCATCAAAATTAAATTGATTAACATTATTGCACTTAAAGGTTGAGTAAAATGCAAGAACGATTTGGTAACCAAACCCATAGTACAGGTTGGATAATTCAGTCTTGGGCGTCTTTTGTTATTTCTGTTTTTGCCATGACTATTGGCATTGCGAATTTGCCAGCAGATAACTGGATCAAAGGCTATTTAGGTATCGGTTTACTTTTCTCTGTTGGCTCTAGCATCAACATCGCGAAAACTACAAGAGATATCCATGAATCCAAAAAATTAACTTCGAAAGTTGAAGAAGCTAGAGTTGAAAAACTACTAACTGACCACAACTCTCTGCATTAATATCAAGTGCATAAGCTATCAGCTATCAGCTATCAGTTATTACCTATAAGCTATCAGTCATTAATCGTAGGGTGGGCAGTGCCTACCAACGTGGTTTGCAAGCTTCATTATCTGTCTGCTGCACTGCCCACCCTACATGAACCTATCAGTAGGGTGGGCAGTGCCTACTATCAGTCATTAATCGTAGGGTGGGCAGTGCCTACCAACGTGGTTTGCAAGCTTCATTATCTGTCTGCTGCACTGCCCACCCTACATGAACCTATCAGTAGGGTGGGCAGTGCCTACCAACGTGGTTTGCAAGCTTCATTATCTGTCTGCTGCACTGCCCACCCTACATGAACCTATCAGCTATCAGCTATCAGCTATCAGTTAGCAGCTATCAGCTATCAGTTATCGGCTATTGGCCGTAGGCTAAGCTACACCGAACAGCTTTTGAATAAAATAAGCTGACCACTGATGGCTGACCACTGATGGCTGACCGCTGACCGCTAACCGCTGACCACTGACCACTGACCACTGACCACTGACCACTGACCGCTTAAGCGATTACCTTAAAATCAGAAATCGTCTCAATCCATACCCGTGCTCCACACTTTAGGGGATCATCTGGGCGATACATGACCCGACAAGGGCCATTGACTTCGACAGTATGACCGTAAGTATTGTTAGAGCCTCGTTTTACCGTAATCACTGGATTGCGTTCGCCGCTGTTGTGATTTTGGCGAATCACTTTCTGATTAACGTGGATGACGGCCTTCGTGTAATTTGTACGCTTTGACCAATTCCGCTTCGGTCCGCGAGTACCAGGGGTAACCACGGGCATGCCATCAAATAAAGGAATCACCCAAGTTCTACCGACTTTATAAGCTCCTTTAACTCTGCCCTTGCTCAACAGGAAACGGACGCGAGTGGCAGAGATACCTAGTAATTCAGCAGCTTGTGCGGTAGAAATCATCATGGCGGTAAAACCATTGCTTTAACGATATTGTTATCTTAACACGATGTTTTAGAAGATGCAAGGGAGTGGAGAGGGTGCAAAGGGTTGTAAGCGTGGAAGGTCAGAAAAACTATTGCATTGTTATAACGGGTGATATGGGCTATGTAGTTGATGTGGGAGGTTAGAAAAAACTATTGCAGCGATGCAATTAACTTTGATCCGGTGGGTGGAATGGGCAGCAGGGGTGTAAAATGTATTAAGTGTTTACAATGTATTAAGGGTGGAATAGGTATCAGGGGTGGAATGGGCATCTTGCCCGTTTCATTTCCGGGCGGGCTGTCCCAAGAATGGCTACGAGGCGGTCAGAGCGGATCCTTGGGTGGTGCGTTACGGGGCGACTTCAGGGGCGAAGAGGTTGAACATGAGGACAAGCCCGCCCCTAACACACCCTACGCAACTGCCCGATTCCCGATTCCCGATTCCCGATTCCCGATTCCCTACTCCCTGTTCCCTGTTCCCTGTTCCCTGTTCCCTCAACAAAAAAATTCGGTCAAGTTTTGGTTAATTCCAATGCTTGACCGAATTATTTTTTGTAATAGTCAACAACCCTAGAGTCCTTGACTATGTGTTCACCAAATCAACAACATACAAACTTAGGTCTTAGACTTCAGACTTCGTAATTTCTCCTGAGTTTTGACCTGTAGCCAGGGATGCAAATCCCTGGCAAGTTGCTATCTTAATCTACCGACAGATGTCGAATCAAAATACTGATCACCTCACCAGGATTTCCGGTAGGTTGAGGAGTGCTCCACTCATGAACTTGGGCGTAGCCACGGCTATAAAGATTATAGATTGTGACCCGCACGGTTTTGGGAGAACCGATCAATATATGTTTGATTTGCTCCCGTCCTGGCTGGGGTTGGCCAAATAATTCAGGGAGATTAGGATTGTTGGGATTATACTCAAAATTTGGGAGAAAGTTTTCGATGTCCATAATGTTTTTTTGTGTTGTATTGGCGACATTTTTATGGTAATAAATAATTATTTATTTTGTCAAGTATTTTTCATTTTTTTTTATAAAGTGGGTATAAATATCAAATTTTTGATTAGTTTTTTTTTGTTTTTTTTGGTTAATTAAAAATAGCGATCGCATTAAAATTGAGACCGTAATCATGCGATCGCTTAGCGGCTGATATCATCGCCTTTTTTTAGGGATTATGAATTAGGGATTATGAATTAGAGTAATGGTGTTAGATTGGGGGAGTCCTTTCCCGTAGTGCCTCCTACATACCATCGCTTTCCATAGCATTTCTTTACCAAGGGGTAAAGTCGGAAAATCGATCTAGAAAGTCCCCCTTATTAAGGGGGATAATGGGGGATCTAAACCCGGAAGCAGATCCGAAAAGCTCGATCCTCCCAGCCCGCTGTGATCATTGGGTAAAGTCGGAAAATCGATCTAGAAAGTCCCCCTTATTAAGGGGGATAATGGGGGATCTAAACCCATGCAAAAAACCACAAAATCGATTAGTTTTAAATGTGCGATCGCCAACAAAGACAATTCCATCTTCCTTATAATTACAAGTTAGTAAGCAGAGCTAGAGGATTAAGGAAAACTATGACCCCAGTCGAGAAAAAGCTGTGGTCTTGCTATTTGAAAAATTTTCAGTTTAGAGTCTTGCGACAAAGACCAATAGCGAATTTTATTGTTGACTTTTATTGTGCTGCTTTAAAATTAGTTATTGAAGTTGATGGGGATTCTCATTATACAGAATCTGGCCAAGCTTATGACGAAGAAAGAACTCACATTCTTGAAGGTTATGGATTAAAAGTAATTCGATTTACCAATGATGAAGTATTGCATAATTTTGAAGCAGTGTGCGATCGGATCAGCAGTGAGCTTCCCCCTAGCACAACCTAGAGCTGTTTCAAAATTCAATAAGTTGCGGCTCTTTGGTGAGTATCAAATTTTTTTAGGGATTAGGATAATAGAGTTAGATTGGGGGAGTGGAATCGCGCTTTTTATACCATTTTCTAGTGCGATCCCCCCCTGCCCCCCTTATTAAGGGGGGAGTCCGGAAATCGATCTAGTTTGTGCCCCTTCCGCCCAAATAACCAAAGGGCGGAGTAAACTCAAAGAGTTCCCTTTCCTAACTCGATCCCCCCCTGCCCCCCTTATTAAGGGGGGAGTCCGGAAATCGATCTAGTTTCTCTCCCTTCCGCCCAAATAACTAAGGGCGGAGTAAACTCAAAGAGTTC
>NZ_JAAHHE010000052.1:0-34222 GCF_010692525.1 Moorena sp. SIO3B2 | reverse complement strand
ATAACACTAACTTGCTATTTTTGCCCAATGTCGAGTTCCTCCACCCAAAACAATTCCAAGCGTTACAGGAGTGGATTGCACAAGGAGGAAAAGTTATTGTCAGCGGTCCGACTGGGTTACTTTCCAAACCTGACATCCGCAAACAATTGCGTGAGCTTTTGGGTGCCTATTGGGGGTTTGCGATGACCCAACCCTCTATCCTCCACCCTTCCCCAGACAGTAACCAAACATGGGTGCAGGATACTGGAATTACAGGTATCATTCAGGGTGGCACTCTGATTCCTACTGATCTTAATTCCACTACTGTTGCGGTCTGGAGTCAGGTTGACAAGCCCCCTGCTGTAGTAACCTCTAATAATGCTACCTTTTTTGGTTGGCGCTGGGGTATCGATCGCGTAGCTCCGGCGGAAGTTGATAGTGCTTGGTTACGAGCGGCTCTTGGTCGCTATGATGTCCAAGTCACTGATGTCAATGTCACTGATGCCCAACTCACTAGTGATTCATCTACATCTTCTCAATCCTCTGATCACTCACCACAGAATTGTGGGGATATTGATACTACTATTGCCCAGAAACAGGTGGAAACAGAAGATGCAGAGTCTGGCAATAACACAGATGCTTCAGCCAAGCCTACCAATTCCCGATTAGCCCCATCACCCAAGCCAGCAAAAGCGCCACCACCAAGATATAGAAGACGAATTCTAACCCTAAAGCAAGCTACTGCGATGGAGCGGGAGTTGGAAAATCTGATTGGTCGGTTTGAAAGTGCTTTGCTAAGAGCCGATGCAGCTAACAGTAATCTGAATTTATCGACAGGCGCTGCTATCGAACAATTTGTCACTGCTGGTGCTAAGCAAGTGTCGGAAACCTCTGAGGAAACAACGGATGAAACTGACTCAGCTACTTACTCAGCTATTGAGGCATTGAATCAGGCCAGAGTGGGTTTGGAAAATTATCGTCGAGCAGTGGCTCGCAGGGAGTATCAAAAGGCTAGTCAGCTGTGGATGACAGCACGAAATACCCTGTGGGAAAACTACCCAATTGATCGTAAACTAGCCCAGTCAGAGATTCGAGCAATTTGGCTAGACCGGGGTACTATTGTTAAGGCGAAGTCTGAAAAAGATTTAGCTAAGATTTTTGACAAATTGGCTACAGCTGGTTTTCACACCATCTTTTTTGAAACGGTTAACGCTAGTTATACGATTTACCCGAGTGCGATCGCACCAGAGCAAAATCCCTTGGTTGAAGGATGGGATCCCCTAGAAGCAGCAGTCAAGTTAGCCCATGAACGAGGGATGGAATTGCACGCTTGGGTTTGGATGTTTGCTGCAGCTAACCAGCGTCACAATGCGGTTTTAGATCAACCAGCAGACTATCTCGGACCAGTGCTATCCAAGAATCCAGACTGGGCAATCTTGGATAACGAAAAACGTGTGTTTCACAAAAGAACTAGAAAGGCATTTCTTGACCCGGCTAATCCGGAAGTGCGGGATTATCTAACTAAGCTATTGGAAGAGATAGCCAGCCGCTATGAAGTGGATGGGATTCAACTCGACTATATTCGCTACCCGTTTCAAGACCCCAAAGCTGGTCATACCTTTGGCTATGGTAAGGCAGCCCGTGAACAGTTTCAGGAATTGACCGGTGTTGACCCCATTGAGATTGACCCAAGGAATCAGAAGTTATGGCGACAGTGGACAGATTTCCGTATAAAGCAAATTGACACTTTAGTCAAGTCAGTGTCACAGATGCTGCGCCAGAAACGTCCCGACTTGATTATATCTGCTGCTGTATTTCCCATGCCTCGGGAAGACCGATTGCAAAAAATCCAACAAAACTGGGAAGATTGGGCATCTCGGGGTGAGATTGACCTGATGGTACCGATGACTTATGCATTGGAAACGGAAGAGTTACAGAAATTAGCCCAACCATGGCTAAAAAAATCCTCCCTTAGCTCAGCCTTAGTTTTGCCAGGAATTCGTCTATTGAATTTGCCCGATATTGTAGCTGTTGACCAAATCCAACTGCTGCGAGATTTACCAGCTCCTGGCTATGCCCTATTTGCAGTAGAAAATCTCAATGATAATCTCAGGGGTATCTTGACTCGCACTCAAGGAGAACAAGAGGCTACCACTGAAATACAAGTACCTTACCGTCAACCGTTCCTAGCTGCAGCAGAACGTTATCAGGCTCTGCAACAGGAATGGAGTTTTATGTTAGCAAATAATCAAATCGTGATTGGGGAACCAGACCTTTCAGACTGGGGACAACAAGCCGATACCCTTTCCCTGTTGCTGAATCGACTAGCGGACAAGCCATCCATGATGAGCTTGCTATCAGCACAATTGTCCATGTCATCCTTCCGTACTCGCTTTCAGACGTGGATGTTTGGACAATCGGTTGAGCAACCCTATCAAGTCCAGGTATGGGACAACCGTCTGGAAGCAATCCAACGATTATTGCACTATGGTGAGCGGACCCTCAAAAATCGACCATTAGCTGGCAGGGAAACGGCCACCAATGAAGTGGACATCACTAAAGGTCTCGATCCATAGACGAGCACCACAAGATAGTGGGTTATCTGGATTATAGACAATCCGACACGGACCAAGGATTTCTACCTGGTTGCCGTATATATTGTTGCCGCTTCGTTTTACGGAAATCACTGGCTTCCGTTCTTCGGGGCTTTTGTGGATATTCGAGCCAATGTTATTGCGGTTGACATTGATCTTAGCTAAAGCCGGAGGACGATTAGTGCGCCATTTGCCTTTTGGTCCTCTAGTGCCTTTCGTGATTTGGGGCAGATTGTTGAACAAGGGAATAATCCAGAATTTCCCACTTTTATAAGCACCCCGAACCCGACCCTTCTCTAGAAGTTGGCGCAATCGCCGAGAAGAAATACCTAAGAGAGATGCTGCTTCTGTAGTACAAACATACTTGTTCATTTGGTTGCCTTGTTTTAACTCTTCCTATAACAGTATTATATAGGATAAATGAATCATTGACAAGTTCTAGTAAAAAAAATCTCTTCCGAAGTAAATATTGAGGGAAATAACCTCAGTTTGATGTCATAAATTGGCGATTTTTTTGAGGAGAGAGCAGAACAGACTCAAAGCTTTTAATTCCTGGATAAAGTTGGTTATCTCGAAGTGAGGTTGAAATAGCGATCGCGTTGAATTTATGCTTTTTTGTGCTTATAAAATGACTAGAGTAAAGTAGGAAAAATCTCAAAAATTTGGCGGTGGAACATCCCGTCAGCAATAGATTAAGCTGGTTGTATTGTCAGGGGATAGCCTGGGTCTACTTCAATCCCATACTCGACACGACCCTGCTTTTTGAAGGGGGTTAGGGTACAGTGTTAGAAATGTTAGCAACTAAAAGATATCTAGTTTAGATGAGTAAAGCTTTTGCTGCTTGGTTTAGCTGGGTTATACCTGTAGCAGCAACTTTCTTGGCAACGAGCTTAACTGCACCGGTAGCCAGAGCACAAAACCTGTACAATCCGCAGCCGATTTCCCATAGCAAAGAAATTGTTGACACCCTGACTCAAAAAGATATTCCGATCGGGGACGGTGGCTTTGCCCGAGACTATGTAGTAAATCTTGATGCGGGAGACCAAGTTGCCATCGACCTGATCTCAGACAACTTTGACACGATGATCTCTGTGATTGCTTCTGATGGTTCTACGGTAGCGGAAAATGATGATGGACCAGATGGGAGTACTAACTCCTTGTTATTTGCTCGCATCACTGAGACAGATGAGTACATTATCAGGGTGCGTGCCTTTGGCTCAACGGGCGGTGGCACGTTCAGATTAAAGATAACCCGACTTAAACCAATTTAGGGGGTTAGTGGTCGAGTCGGTAAGTACTCGATTAACCAACAGGTCGTCTTTGCCAAAGAATTAGCGAAAGAATTAGTTAAGGATGAGGGTCAGTAAGCACAGAAACAGGGCTTCTGTCCATTCCACCACTGCTCCGTAAGTGTCTCCAGTATGTCCCCCCAGCTGGCGGTGGAACCAGCCGCCAGTCAGTAGAGCGATCGCACATCCTCCGATGGCCATGGTTAAGGAGAACCAAGCATTTGTCGGGTCAAGCAACACTGGCACTATAGATAAACTTAAGACAACGAATAATCCCAAGAGAATATCTTGGGGAATACGTATCCATGGTTTGTGAAATGCTCCTTTACCGGTGGGTCTGAGATAGGGATAAAATGCGATCGCTACTACTTGTCCCCAGCGTCCCCAAGCAGCTGCTCCCATCAAAGCTGCCCACCGATAAGCCCCGATATCAGTTAGGGCAGCTGTTTTTAACAGTAATAGAGTACAGGCTGCCATTGCCCCAAACGCTCCTGTAGCACTATCTGCCATCACATCTAAACGGCGCTGGGGATCTGGAACTGCTAAACCATCCGCTGTGTCTATCACCCCATCTAAGTGTAATCCTCCAGTCAGGGCAAGCCAGCTGACCACAACTACAGCAGAGCGAGTGAATACTGGCATCCCCAACTGTTGCAATAAAGTATCTAATATTACCAGTATCCCCCCAATCAGCAATCCAATCATCGGTGCCCAACGGGCAATGCCCCGAAACTCCATCCCCCAGCTAGCTGGTAGGGGAATACAGGTATAAAAAGTTACAGCACTGCTCATTGAACAGAAAAGTTGACGTCCCCATTGTTTAAATTGTTGTCCGGTAAAATACTTCATGGGTTACTGCTGTTACTGAAATTGATCAGAGTGGGAGAGTTTGAGAGGGAAAAGAATACCCCGACCTAAGAGGACGGGGTATTCTTTTCCCTCTCAAATAGTGTTAATATAAAAAGTAAGGGTCTCAAAAAAAACTGGGTATTGACCCCACTCAGCTACCGACCGTGCGGGGGAAAGTCACGCCCAGGTCGAGAACAGCAACGAGCGTTGTTGTGCAAAGGATACCCCATCCCTCTTCAGGGTGGGGAGGTTCAACTAATCAATTAACCTGGGGGAGCGATAAGACCCGCGCTATATCTGATCTTGTTAGCGCCGGGATACATGGACTCCCCCAGGTAAATTGAGGGGGTTAAACACCCCCTCAATTAACAACATTTAACAGTAGCGCTACAGCCAGTAAATCCTCTAGAATATTAGGATGTTGACTCTGAACTATCGCTACCGAATCTACCCAGACGCCACTCAAGAACAAAGATTAATTGAGTCGATGGAAATTTGTCGCAGTGCTTACAACTATGCGTTGCGGGAGATCAAAGATTGGTGTGATAGTCGCAAATGCTTGATAGACAGATGCTCTCTTGAAAAAGAGTACATCATTTCATCTGAAGCAAAGTTTCCTAACGAAATTAATCAACTGAACAACCTGCCCAACGCTAAGAAAGAATTTCCCAGGCTCAAGGAGGTTCCTTCTCAAGTTCTTCAGCAAGCTATCAAGCAGTTGCACAAAGGTTGGGAGTACTTTCAGTCCCGTGGTTTTGGCTTTCCACGGTTCAAAAAGCATGGGCAGTTCAAGTCTTTGCTGTTCCCTCAGTTTAAAGACAATCCGGTTACGGACTTGCACATCAAATTGCCCAAGATAGGACTGATTCCAATTAACTTGCATCGCCCAATCCCTAACGGGTTTGTGGTCAAGCAAGTGAGAATCATACGGAAAGCTGACCGATGGTATGCATCTATCAACATTCAATGTGATGTCAGTGTTCCAGACCCTATGCCACATGGTCATCCCATTGGCGTCGATGTCGGGCTGGAAAAATTCTTAGCAACAAGTGATGGTGCTCTCGTCAAGCCGCCGAAGTTTTTTAAGACCCTGCAAAGTAGGCTGAAAGTGCTGCAACGTAGGTTGTCTAGAAAGCAGAAACGGTCTAAGAATTACGAGAAACAGCGGATGCAGATTGCTAGACTTCACCACAAAATTGATAACACTCGGAAGGACTTTCACTTCAAACAAGCTCATGCTCTTTGTGATGCTGGAGATATGATCTTCATGGAAGATTTGGACTATCAAACTAGTGCCAAAGGGATGTTGGGTAAGTATATGCTTGATGCTGGGTTTGGACAATTCCGAACCATCGTTAAGTATGTGTGCTGGAAGCGTGGAAAGTTTTTTGGTGAAGTAGATGCCAGGAGGACTTCTCAACAGTGTCCTGAGTGTGGTGGGCAAGTCAAAAAAGACTTGAGTGTTAGAGTTCACAATTGCCCTGATTGTGGGTATAAAACCGATAGGGATGTAGCTAGCGGTCAAGTCATAAAAAATAGAGGGATACAACTGATCAGTACCGATGGACAGTCGGGAATCGAAATTGCCTGTGCAGTCGGTCTACCGGGGGTTGGGGCAACCCAATCTAGGTCAGAGGCGAAACCCCACAAGGGAGCAACCAGGAAATCCTTGAAGTGATTCTTGGAAGCCCGCGCTGTATGCGTAGCATCAGCGCCGGGAGGATGTCACTGAATTTTCCTTTGAGCACCATCGAAAGATTGGGATAGTATGGTGTCATAAGCTGTTGTTATAAGCAGCAAGTTACTCCACCCTATGGGTTAGGTCTCAACAGCAACGGGCTGCCAATCTAGTTAGTTCGTTCCGACCAAAACGGCTCAATCAACATTCCTTGGTAGAAGCGATGCAGCGCCAACAACGGGGAGGCAGTGCGGCCAAAGGGGGTCTCCCCTATGAGCAACTGCCGTGGTTTCCACGGGGCTGACAAGGTGCTCGAATGTGCTCCACACGGCCCCTGGCTATAGCGCGACTGCATCAATAAAAAGTAGTTGGCAATGGGTTGACCCCATTTGGGATATAAGCTGTTGGTGTTCACTCAATAAGGGTAAAACCTTAAACAGGAGTAATCTAGTTGACTAGATTTGACGAGTTTACTGTGAACTATTTAAAGATAAACACCTAACAGAGATTATCCCCTGCATCTATTGGAATTATCTCTTGCTGCTTACTAGGCACCCTTACACCCTTAAACGCTTGTAGGTTTACACGCTTATACGCTTGTATTAACCATTAAGCATGCTTAGATTAGGTATTAAGTACGATAACCATTAACCTTTATTGTTGGTTTTAACCCGTTGCCGTAGCTATGTTCTCATCAATTGGTTTAACCTTTAGGGTTGCCTCGCCAATCAATTAAATATACCAGTTGCATGTCAATATCAGCCCTGAAAAGCATTATAGGCTTTTATCCATGAGTCACCACCAATCTCGACACCAACTCCCAGCTCCTTGCATCATTGAAACTGGCATTATCATCAACAAGCGAGATATGAAACGCTTGCTTGGTGATTTAGGTTGCGTCCGTTACATCCACACTCTCGATGGTCAACTAAAGAACCAGGGGGAAGGGTTAGTTCAGGAAGTATTTGCTGATCCCCATTGCTCGACCCTGATTGCCAATCGGACACTTTACATCAATGTCCATAGTTTTGACTATTTACAACTGAGTCAGTCTCCAACCCAAGAAGCATACTTTGACCTAATTAATGAAAATCGTCAGTTGCGGCTGATTCCGCTGTTGAATCCCTTGCAACAAGAGTGTGTTGATCAACTTCAGGCGGAAGCCCTTGAAGCTATGGTCACACAGGTTCTAAGCGCGAAATGGGATGTGCAAATTGATGATGATGCAGATAGTCCTTTTTAGCTTAGAAGGTTAGAAGGTTAGAAGGTTACAGGTTGATTAATGAAATTCAAGGGTATAAGTATTGGCTTGCTCCAAGTTGGATGCATCTAATACAAAATATCGAAGACGCAAGAGTTTAACCTGGGTTAACCGAATTAGAAGCTATGGTCTAGTTAACGATATTTCAAGACCTAGATCAACTTGAATCAACAGAAAATTAATTTTTCATTTCAATGTCAGGCTTCCTGTAGCCACACTAAGGCAAGAGCTGGGGTGTTTGTGACCCCCCATGGTGTGGTGGAAACTCCCAGGTTTATGCCAGTAGGCACCCTAGCAACGGTAAAAACTCTAACACCAGCCCAGTTAGAGGTAGCTGGGGCGCAAATGGTTTTGGCTAATACCTATCATCTCCATCTGCAACCGGGAGAAGCCATCATTAAACAAGCCGGTGGTCTGCATCGATTTATGGGTTGGCACGGACCAATCTTAACTGATTCTGGTGGCTTTCAGGTGTTTAGCTTAAGCCAGCTCCGTACTATTACTGAAGAGGGGGTGAGGTTTCGATCTCCTCGGGATGGGCGGATGATTGATCTAACCCCAGAACGGTGTATGGAAATTCAGCATGCCTTGGGAGCAGATGTGATCATGGCATTTGATGAGTGTCCCCCCTATCCAGCTGAGCGAACTGAGGTAGAATTAGCAACTCAACGAACCTATCGCTGGCTCAAACGCTGTATTGTTGCCCACAATCGCCCTGAACAACAAGCTTTGTTTGGTATAGTTCAGGGTGGGGTGTACCTAGATTTGCGTCAAAGGGCTGCCGAATCCTTGGTCGAGCTGGACTTACCAGGTTATGCCATTGGTGGTGTCAGTGTGGGGGAACCGCCTGAATTGATTCACCAAATTGTCCAGACAACCGCTCCATTACTGCCATGGCATAAGCCTCGTTATCTGATGGGGGTCGGTACCTACAGGGAAATGGTTTTAGCGATCGCATCTGGCATAGACTTGTTTGATTGCGTTATTCCCACTCGCCTGGGACGTCATGGTAGCGCCTTAGTCCAGGGGGAACGCTGGAACTTGAAAAACGCCCAGTTTCGGGAAGATTTTTCCCCCTTAGATGCCAGTTGTCCTTGCTATTGCTGTCAGAATTTCAGTCGTGCTTATCTGAACCATTTAGTGCGATCGCGTGAATCTCTAGGCTATATGTTACTCTCTCACCACAATGTGACTGAGCTAATTCGGTTTACTCAAGCGATCAGGGCAGCCATCTTAAGTGATCAATTCACTACACAATTTGCTCAATGGCTGTTCACTTCATGTTAAGATACATGTCAATTATTAAATCTGTGTTGGAAAGGAAGATTTAAGATATGGAAGCTGCACTCCTGTTAGGAACATTACCCGAAGCTTACTCTATTTTTGGTCCAGTGGTGGACGTTCTACCAGTCATCCCTGTGTTCTTCTTGCTGCTAGCCTTTGTCTGGCAAGCCGCCGTGGGCTTCCGGTAAACTTCTCCCCCGCTAGAAAACCGGTTTGGCTCTAGGGGTTGGTTTGATCAGAAAATATCTACAAATTTAGACATATCTACCAAAAAGCTCTAGGTTGTGTCAGAAAGGAGTAGTACAAACCCGACGGATGAATCCGGGGGAAAGTAACCTCACTACCTGACCAACGTTTGTCTCTCGGAAGACTATGTGATCAATAATCCCTACGATTCATCCCACCTATGAACCGGTTAGGTCAGGGTGGGATGATGACTTGGCAGGGTTGATGACGGTATAGATTAGCAGTAGGGGTGTACGAACTATCAACCTGCGATTGAAGCCAGGCTGATAGTTATAGGTGTTTTTTGTCTTTTTTTGTCTAACTAATAAGTGACAATAGATAAGCAACGGCGAATTGGAAGTCTTTTCAAGTAGATAACCAAAGCCGAAACTGTACTTGAAGCATGACAGTAGCCAGATTTTCTAGTGTTGATAAAGCAATCAAAAAAAGAAAAGTTGGCGATAGGGCATCCTGTGAGTAGTAAAACTTGCCGATATGTTGGATGAAGACTATCCACCGGTTGTTAAGCTAAAATGCAGGAAGCTGTTTGTATAGGCTAAATGCCAGTTTTTGCTGTCAAAACTATCAATGTAGAATTACCCAAGATATTAGTCAGGTGGGCATCAATAATTGGGATAAGGGTGGTTGACCACGGCGAAGTTGAAGACAAATTTCAGATAATCCGATTGATAGCTTGACACAATAAGCACGACTTGCTTCCTAACCAAAAAAAAGCCAAATGGTAGTGTAAGCAACTTCGCTTCCATTGCTTCTGCTCAATCGATTAAATCGATCGGGAAAATACAAAGAGCAACGTTTCCAACTTAGGTCAGGGCATTGAATCAAGGAATGAGTCACTACTCTACAGGGTGATCGAACCGTTGATCGTATTATTTATAGAATCATCAAGGGTGAACATCAAGGGTGATCGTTTCTAGTAATAACTATTATATATGAGTGCTCAGCTGGTAAAAGTGGCGACAGAAGAGTCACCAAACAAATCAAAACTTATTAGCCCCCAGGTGGAAAATCCCTCCCCCCCGCCCCGAAAATCTGCGAAAGCTTGGTCGCGGCTGAAACGCTTGGGGCAATATGTTGGGATAAACCCAGCATTGGTAGCGAGTTTGGCGGTAACTGGTTTAATGCTAGGGTCTAAGCACCTAGGAATGTTACAGTTTTTTGAGTTAAAGGCTTTCGACCGGATGATAGAGCTGCGACCAGCTTTACCACCCGATGACCGCCTCTTAGTAGTAGAGGTGACTGAGCCAGATTTAAAAGGCACAACAGCTCCAGGAGGGTCTTCAATCAAAGATGCTGTAATGTATGAGGTATTACAGAAGTTGGAGCAACATCAACCCGCTGTCATTGGTGTCGATATCTTTCGAGACAGTCCAGTAGAACCGGGTCATGGCGAATTTTCTGAACTACTGCAAAGTAGCGATCGCATAATCCCAATTTGCTATCGGGGTCAATCAGAAGCATCCAGTGTTGCAGCCCCCCCAAACATTTCTCAGCATCGTGTAGGCTTTGTTAATCTACTTGAAGATCCCGATGGAATCGTCCGGCGGGCTCCATTATTTTTTGACAATACCAGTGATAATACCAGCATCGTGGGTTGCACCACCAGATTATCATTCGGCTTTCAGTTAGCCCGAAGCTATTTGGAACAGCGGGGAATCAAGCCCGAAAACATCTCCCGAAAACAGATGAAGCTAGGAAAAACAGTCTATAACAAGATATCTCCTACTGCTGGAGGTTACCAAAAGGGAGATACGGGAGGCTACCAAATTTTATTGAATTACCGCTCTGCTGATCACCTTGCCGATACCGTTACCTTAACTAAGGTTCTGAATGAGGAGATTGAACCGGACTTGGTCAAAGACCGGATTGTCCTAATCGGGATGAATGCTCCTAGTATCAAAGATGATGACTTCTTAACACCCTACAGTTTTGCTCAAAAAGAAAGCAAGCATATGCAAGGAGTCATGATACATGGTCAAATCGTGAGTCAACTGCTCAGTGGCGCACTTGGAGAGGGAAGAGCACAGTTTTGGTTTTGGTCTGAGTGGACAGAAGGCTTGTGGATTTGGGGTTGGACACTAATAGGGGGCGTGTTAGTTGGGGTAAGCCGCAACACTCGACAGTTAGTACTATCTGAGAGTATTGCTCTAGGTATTTTGCTCGGAACATCCTACCTGCTATTTCTCAACTCAGGATGGATACCTGTTGTGGCACCTGCGTTGGCATTAATCCTTTCGGGTACTGGTGTAATGACTTACACCGGTTACAAGGCTAAACAGGAGAGCATAAAAGCAGAGCAAGAGCGCCGCAAAATTGAAGCCAAAGCTCAAGAACAGGAACAGAACTTGGCCTTGTTACAGGCGTTGTTGAAAGAACAAAACAAAACCATCTCCAGCACTAACACCAAAACTATACCGATACCACAAACCGATTTATCTCAAGAAGATGCCACAGCAATTTGGAACCCAACAGCTGGTGCAGACCCTGATGGCACATCGGTAGAGTACCGACCCGAACATAACCTCCTAGCTGGACGCTACCAAACCAAGCGTGTTCTTGGTTCAGGTGGGTTTGGTCTAATCCATTTAGCAGAAGATACTCAGCGACCTGGTTCACCCCAGTGTGTGGTCAAGCAATTGAAACCGGCTCGTAGCGATCCGCAATTCTTGAAAATTGCCAGACGGCTATTCCGCACTGAAGCAGAAATATTAGAAATCTTGGGTAATCATTTAAAGATTCCTCGACTACTAGCTTATTTTGAAGAAGATAAAGCATTTTACTTAGTGGAAGAATATATTCCCGGTCAGTCCCTGAGTGACGAATTGCCCGTAGATAAACGGCTTGGAGTAAAGGAAGTCGCGGATATCCTGAAAGATATTTTAGAAATTCTTGTCTTTATCCACAAATACGGCGTCATCCACCGGGATATCAAACCTGGCAATATTATCCGTCGTGAAACTGATGGTCAACTGGTACTAATTGATTTCGGAGCAGTTAAACAGATTAAAAGCCCAGAGCAGAGTCAGGAAGAAAATGCTACGGTTGCCATTGGCTCTCGCGGTTATGCCCCACCAGAGCAATTAGCGGGACACCCTAGTTTCAATAGTGATATTTATGCTTTAGGTATGATTGGGATTCAAGGATTAACTGGCATTCGTCCCTATCAATTGCCCATTTCTCCAGAAAGTGGTGAAGTGATCTGGCGTAATCTGGCAGATGTACCTGAAGAATTTGCCCAAATTATAGAAAAGATGGTAACCTATCATTTCGCTGACAGATACCAGTCAGCTGAGGTAATCCTACAAGATTTGTCCAAAGTGATTGGTGGGTGAAGCCATGGAGGAAAAAGGCAAGAGGAAGACTATGGAAAAAATACCTTTAACTATCACTACACCTATTACTGATAATATCCAGCAGATTCTTCAACAGTTAAAGCCTAATGTCCGTTTAATTGCAGTGAGCAAAACCGTATCTGTGGAAAAAATGCGGGAAGCCTATGGTGCGGGAATTCGGGATTTCGGAGAAAATCGATTGCAAGAGGCTTGTGCTAAGCAGGAGCAGTTAAAAGATTTAGAGGGGATTTCCTGGCATTTTATCGGTCACTTACAAAAAAATAAAGCTAAACTAGCTGTTCAAACAATGGACTGGATCCATTCCGTTGATGATTTAAAGTTAGCCCAGAGTTTAAATCGGCGGGCTAATGAGTTAAATAAACGACCTAAGGTTTGTTTACAAATTAAGATATTGCCCGATCCTAATAAATATGGTTGGTCTGTTGAGCAGTTATTAGAAACGTTACCAGAATTGGAAGCTTGCGATTCCTTAGATATTCAAGGGTTAATGACAATTCTTCCCTTGGAGTTATCGGAAGCTGAAATTTTTGATGCATTTGTAGAAGTTGCTAAATTCAAGGAACAGCTTAATCAAACAACTCAGTTAAATTTAAAAGAAGTGTCAATGGGAATGTCGGGAGATTATTTGCAGGCTATTAAAGCAGGAGCAACGATGATTCGCCTAGGAAGCAAGATTTTCGGAAAACGTGAATAATTTTTGAGCATTTTTAATGGTATTTTGCGCTGGGACCCCGGTCGGGTTTACCGAGAAGCGTCAACGGGCACCAATAAATCGGTCAAATTGGCTAAATACTGCAAAATTGGCTAGCCTTACCATACCTAAGACCAGACAATAAAGGAGGTCGGAGTTGGATAGGAATAGGTGCTCGAAGAAATGTTTAACTTGAACTTAGTGGACTTGGAAACAAATACTACAAATACTAGTGTAATTCTCATAGGTGATAGTGGCAACGATACTCTCAGCGGTGGCTCACAGGATGATACCCTCAAAGGTAGAGCTGGGGATGATATTCTCAATGGTCGAGGGGGTAATGACCGTCTTGAAGGGGAGGAGGATTCAGATGTTCTCAACGGTGGAGAGGGTAATGATACTCTGATTGGTGGCTCAGGGAATGATGTCCTTACTGGTGGACCGGGTCCTAGCTTTGGCTTGAGTTTGTTTGAGGTTAAACAGACATCTGATCATGATTTCCTCGACGGTGGCACAGGAAATGACACTCTCAACGGAGCAGATGGTAATGATACCCTAAAAGGCGGAGCTGGTGATGATTCCCTTTTAGGTGATGTTCGTAGACGTTTGACTGGAATTCCCATCAACTATAATCCAGGTCGTGACATCCTGGATGGTGGAGACGGAAATGATGTGCTCGAAGGTGGGGGTAGCAGTGATACTCTCATTGGTGGCACTGGCAATGATACCCTGATTGGTGATGGTGATGATCAAAATGTCTTTGGTGGTGGGAATGATTATCTAATTGGTGGCAATGGTGATGATTCTCTAGTAGGTGGCAACGGAAGCGATACCCTGACTGGTGGTCACGGATCTGATATCTTTAAGTTCACATTTACAAATCGTCCATTACCAATCTTCCCGCCTTCAATGCCTCCATCACAACCGCTACAATTTTCAAGGGGAATCAACATAACTGATAGTTTCCTATTGCCGAGGAACGATGACTCGGAAGTGCCACGACCTGAAAGCGGAATTGACAGGATTACAGATTTCAATGTCCAACAGGGAGATAGGATTGAAATTGTTAGTTTTGGGGAACTTGATATTGATCAAATCTCCTACAATAAAACTACAGGTGCTCTGTCTTTTGAAGAGCAACAATTTGCTCAACTACAAGCAGGTCTTGATTTCAGTCCAGAGCAGCATATTGATTTACAAGTCTTCCCTCCTCGTTCCTTTGTTACCGCTCCTCCTAGTGCGTTTTAGGCCAATTTAGTAATTGGTAATCGGTAATTGGTAATTGGATTAGGATTACCGATTACTAAAATCTTGATTGAATTTTGCCGAGGTCACTAGTTGTTAAGGTTTGGTTAAAATAGGGAATCATATCATAGTTTTGAACTATTTTGGATAAGTCTTCCAACTTCAAAATTATGGGATTCGATATAATGGGATGCTATGAAAGAGCCGCTACGCGAACGCATTCCCTAGGAACCCCCCCAATCTCCCCACACTTCCCACTCTCCCTCTAATTATAGGTATTAAACCTGACTTGATATTATTCCCTATTCCCTATTAATAATTTTATTCGGACAAGGAAGACCTTGCTCAAAGTTAGTAATATTAGATAGTGTAGTTTCAGCAATGTTATGGAGGGCATTTTCAGTTAAAAAAGCTTGATGAGCAGTAATGATTACATTAGGGAAAGTCAGTAAACGTTGAAAAATATCATCTTGAATGACTTCATTAGACAAATCCTCAAAAAACAATTCAGATTCTTCCTCATAGACATCCAGAGCGAGATAGCCAATTTTCTTGGACTTGAGGGCAGCGATAATGGCTTTGGTATCAATCAATCCCCCTCGGCTAGTATTAATGAGCATCACACCTGGTTTCATCTGCTCTAGAGCTTCGGAATTAATCAGATGATAGTTTTCAGTAGTTAAGGGACAGTGTAGGGTGACAATATCAGAGATAGCAAAGAGTTCAGCTAGCTCTACATACTTGACCCCTAAAGCTTGACAATCCGGGTTGGGATAGGGATCATATGCCACTAATTGACACCCCATACCATTGAGAATTTGGGCTACCACAACACCAATTTTACCAGTTCCCACAATGCCTACAGTGCGACCATGCATATCGAATCCCAAGAGTCCATCTAGGGAAAAATTTCCTTCTCGTACTCGAGAATAAGCACGATGTATCTTGCGATTCAGGGCTAGCATTAAGCCAATCGTATGTTCAGCGATCGCGTAAGGGGAGTAAGCCGGAACACGCACTACTATCATGTCCAATTCTGTCGCTTTTGTGACATCCACATTATTAAAACCAGCGCAGCGTAGAGCAATTAGACGAGTTCCCTGTTGCGCCAGCTTTTCCAACACTTGTCCGTTGAGGGAATCATTGACAAAAACGCATACTGCTGGACATCCTGATGCCAAAATAGTCGTTTGAGTATCGAGGTGCGGTTCAAAAAAAGTTAATTCATGACCATATTGGGAATTAACAGCTTCCAGAAACTGTCGGTCGTAGACTTTGGTACTAAAGACAGCGACTTTCATAGATGTAATGCCAAAACAAGCTTAATTAAATTTTAGATAAAAATTTAAAGACTAGGTTTAAAGAAAAGGTTAATTCTCTGGTAAGCATTTAACAGTTAGCTATCAGCGGTCATGTATAGCACTACCCATTAAGGTGTTTGACATTCCTAAACTCCGAAACTTAGTCATAGCTTACTTCTGACTTCTGACTTCTGACTTCTGACTTGCGCGTAGCGCTATAAATGCTTACCTTCTCTTTTATTTATTTGAAGTTTAACACAGATCAGTGGGAGAGATTGACACCAATTACCACAGTCTTAAATTAAGTTAAAGGATTAACAAATAATGAGTAGAGTGAGCTATAAACAATAGCTTGGATGCCTAGCAAAAATCATTGAGTCACATCTGGTTGCTTTGCAATCCGTTAATGATAGTTTTGATGCTCCCAGCTGTCAACAATAAAGGAAGAATTAATCTTCTCTATTGGATGACATTGTCTTGATGCAGAGCGCGAGTGGGGGTTTCCCCAAGACTAGGCTGCATCGCTGGATCAGGATTCTTAATTATCGACAAACGTAAATTTGTAAACCTCTTAAAGGAGATTTGTCCATGGCAACTGTCAAAGTGGGTATCAATGGATTTGGTCGTATCGGACGACTCGTATTCCGTGCTGCCCTCAACTACCCAGAAATCGAAGTGCTGGGCATTAATGACCTAGTTCCACCACAGACTATCGCCTATTTACTCAAATACGACTCAACCCATGGTCGTTTCAAGGGTACCGTAGAAGCTGAAGCTGATGGAATTGTGGTCAATGGCAAGAAAATCCCCTGTGTCTCAATTAAAAACCCAGAGGAACTGCCTTGGACGAAACTCGGTGTGGAATATGTAGTAGAATCTACAGGTCTATTTACCACCTATGATGGGGCTTCTAAGCATTTAGAAGCGGGAGCGAAGCGGGTGGTAATCTCTGCTCCGACTAAAAACCCTGATTTGGTTCCCACCCTGTTGATGGGTGTCAATCACAATACCTATGACCCGGGTATTGATACTATCGTGTCCAATGCCAGTTGCACAACTAACTGTCTTGCTCCCATTGCTAAAGTGATTAATGACAATTTTGGGCTAGCGGAAGGGTTAATGACTACGGTCCATGCCATGACTGCTACCCAGCCAACGGTAGATGGTCCAAGTAAGAAAGACTTTCGGGGGGGGCGAAGTGCTGCTCAGAACATTATCCCCGCTTCTACGGGTGCGGCCAAAGCTGTCACGCTAGTGTTACCGGAACTGAAAGGTAAACTTACGGGGATGGCATTACGGGTACCAACACCGGATGTATCAGTGGTAGATTTGACCTTCAGGACTCAAAAGGCAACCAGCTACCCAGAGATTTGTGCAGCAATGAAGGCAGCGTCAGTTGGGGCGATGAAAGGAATTTTGGGCTATACAGAGGAGCCAGTGGTGTCCACCGATTTTCAAGGGGACCCTCATTCAAGCATTTTCGATGCTGGAGCGGGAATGGAACTTAATTCTAATTTCTTTAAAGTTGTCTGTTGGTACGACAATGAGTGGGGTTACTCTAACCGCATGATTGACCTGATGTTATCTATGGCAGCTAAAGGTTAGGTCGCCCGTAGCAGCTAGCGCAGGGAAAGGAAAAATCACTAACTACTTTCCCTGACTAGAACCCGGAGAAGGGGAAGAGGCAGAACAGACTCGAAGAGACCGCAAGTTCGGAAAGACCAAACTTTCTGTTATCCCAGAAATAGTAAAGCAGATGCGATTGACCGTAGGTCACGCGGGGCGCGATTGGCCTACGGCCACGCTACGCGAACGCATCTGCTGACTAGGTTTGAAACTAATGAACTATTGGTGATTAAGTAAAGGAAAGTATTTTCCTTGGCGATACTCCCAAGTGATGCCCTCGGGATCCCGAGAGCGACTCCACTGGCTAAAGTTTGGTTCAGTGCGCATCCTCTTGAGTAACCTGTCCCCACAACGGAAGCGATCGCACATCTGTTTGACACTGTAGGGTTTTACTAAAATACCCTGGGATGACCCATTAGTCGTGGGAGTAGTCTCCTCGATCTCAGGTTCAAAGGTGGCTGGTGATTCCTGATTAACCTGATTAAGTAAAGGAAAGTATTTTCCTTGCCGATACTCCCAAGTGATGCCCTCGGGATCCCGAGAGCGACTCCACTGGCTGAAGTTTGGCTCAGTCCGCATCCTCTTGAGTAACCTGTCCCCACAACGGAAGCGATCGCAGATCTCTTTGACACTGTAGGGTTTTACTAAAATACCCTGGGATGACCCATTAGTCGTGGGAGTAATCTCCTCGATCTCAGGTTCAAAGGTGTCTGATGATTCTTGATGAACCTGATTAACCTGATCAACTAAAGGAAAATATTTTCCTTGCCGATACTCCCAAGTGATGCCCTCGGGATCCCGAGAGCGACTCCACTGGCTGAAGTTTGGGTCAGTGCGCATCCTCTTGAGTAACCTGTCCCCGCAACGGAAGCGATCGCAGATCTCTTTGACACTGTAGGGTTTTACTAAAATACCCTGGGATGACCCATTAGTCGTGGGAGTAGTCTCCTCTATTTCAGGTTCAAAGGTGTCTGATGATTCTTGATGAACCTGATTAACCTGATCAACTAAAGGAAAATATTTTCCTTGCCGATACTCCCAAGTGATGCCCTCGGGATCCCGAGAGCGACTCCACTGGCTGAAGTTTGGGTCAGTGCGCATCCTCTTGAGTAACCTGTCCCCGCACCGGAAGCGATCGCACATCTTCTTCACACTGTAGGGTTCTACTAAAATACCCTGGGATGACCCATTAGTGGTGGGAGTAGTCTCATCGATCTCAGGTTCAAAGGTGTCTGATGATTCTTGATGAACCTGATTAACCTGATTAAGTAAAGGAAAATATTTTCCTTGCCGATACTCCCAAGTGATGCCCTCGGGATCCCGAGAGCGACTCCACTGGCTGAAGTTTGGGTCAGTGCGCATCCTCTTGAGTAACCTGTCCCCGCACCGGAAGCGATCGCACATCTTCTTCACACTGTAGGGTTCTACTAAAATTAGCTCTGATGAAGATTTAGCAGGAGTAATCTTCTTTTTAGCAGAGGTAGCTGATGGAAATGCTGTGGTGATCTCGCCAGCTGGTAGAGCTTCGACGATATAATCTGCCAACGGCACCTCCTGGCTGTAAACCCCTTTAGTTGTGTGATACTTGATGATGCTTTCCCCGCTAAACCAATCTAGGGCTGTCCTCACAAAAAGCCACCCAGCTTGGGGGGACTTCTCCAGACATACTGGTGTCTTCTGACCACTGGTAAGATTAACCAAGTTGTGTGTTGGCTTGAACATCCCCTTTTCGGGTATATACAGCTCATCTTGCTGACGTTTCCGCCTCGGACTACATTCGAGACAGTATTTAGGAGGCTTACCAGGATAGCACTCACGAGTAGTCATATGATTGCATTTCGGGCAGAAAAAGGTAACTGGACGGGTATGGATCGTACGAGTATGAGCACGCACGATAAAGGTTTGAGAAGGCATAAGTGATCAACGTATCAATAGTTATCTAGCAACAGTTATCTAGCAACCTGAGTGTGATATAGTTGTTCTGGTGCCGACAGCAATTCTAGGTATATCCCTAGGCAGTACCTGCCGTAACTAGATCATCTCTATCATCTAGAGTCAGCATTTCTGCTTGTTTGATGATCTTAGGCAAAACTTCGTCAGCAATAACTAAACTCCTAAATAGTTAATACTGATCGCTTTTGCTCGCATCAGCTATTTTTGATAAAGTTTAGTATGGTGCTAACGTTACACAATAGCAGATTCATGCTAAATCCGTCAGACTACTAGAATCGAGATTAATATTTGATTGTGCGTACGCGCCATTGCGACCTTGCATTTGTGAGCCGATTTCCAACTCTCCTAACCCTCCAAAGTCCGAACTGTAAGCACCTGGGGTGGTGTCGAATCCGGGGGATAGAGAAAATCCACCTGTAGCTGCCTAACTTCTTCAGGGGCTAAATTCAACGTCACCAATGGATGCCCTGGCTGTCCTCGTCGCTGCACTAAATGCACATAGCGCGTCTGAGCCTTTCGATCATCATCATCATAATTTATTCTGAGTGTACCCCGAAAGAACACGTTTTCAACCCGTGGGTTCAAAAACAGCAGTCGATCAGTACCCCCCTCATCCTTCAATGGCGTTTGCAGCGATACCGTCACCGTTTGGGGTTGATTAGTAGTATTCTTCAATGGTAAAGTTATATTGTATTCTACCCCATAATTACTGTGGGCAAAGTAGGCCGTATCGGGATAGCGCCTTAACATCGGTGCACTTTGAATTTGCCCTGTACTCAGAGTAATCAGATGTAGGGTCCCCAACACATAAGAAAATGCCTGCCCGAGCTGAGGAATACTCAAATAGTTAACATTTGGATTATCTTGAATCAGCACTTGCCATTGAGAACCTTGGGAAACACCAGCCACCCGACCAAACACCGTCGGTTCTTGAGGTGGTTCGAGAGGAGTGGGTATCGGTCCACGGGGTTGAGCTAAGCTACCCGTATCCAGTAGGTTTTGCCATTCTGCTACCGTAGGTTCCCGATAAATCCCATTGCCATCACGAGGGGCTTTCATCGCTAAGTTAGCCAGATACACCATCCCATCACTTCGTAACCGCATCATGGTAGAACGACCATTGGAAGCTGGTGATCGTTTAACTGGAATTGGCTGATTCATTAACATCTGGCTTTGTTTTGCCTTCAGCACCAGTTTAGCGGGAAACATTTCTTTGAGAATTCCCCTGAGTACATCATTCATTGTCCGACTGCCAGGACCAGCATAGACTGTACCGTTGGGATTATCTACCATATCCGGCAACGAGATAAACGGTGCATCTGGGGTAGACAGATAACTCGCCCCTTGCAAGACGTCCACTGTAACAGGTGTGTCATTGGGATTATAAACTATCAATCCTTGGTAAAGGGGATGGGTTTCCGCCTGAGTCTCTGCTCTAGCAATATGGTGGCTAAAGATATCAAACCGTCCATTAAAGCCATAGTCAAGGTGGGCAGAAGGAACTTGTTTCCCTTCCGGTGAAAACGTAGACAGCAAAATTCCCTCACTTCTCACTAGTTCTGGACTATTGCTATTAAAGACAGGCACCTGATCCAATTGCCCTGGTAAACTACGAACATCATCAGGATAAACTTCCACTCCAGCAATATACTGAGGTGGAACAGCATAGATGTTTAACGCCCGACACAGCAAAGCCGCTACTTCACCACGGGTAGCACTCTGATTTGGTTTGACCTGTTTGATATTGGGATAGTTAACCACAATAGTATTAATTGCTGCGGATGCGATCGCATTTTTAGCATACTGGGGAATCTGGGTAGCATCAGTAAAATACCGTCTGATAGTTCCATCGGGATCTGACGGGATAGGGAAATTCTTTGCTCCTGCTAAAACTGCGATCGCTTGCACTCGAGAAATGGACTCATTGGGTTTAAATCGTCTGCCAGGATAGCCCGAAAAAAATCTTCGCTTGTAGGCATCTTGAATCACATTTTTGGCCCAATGATTACTAGGTACGTCCTTAAAACGAATACCACCCCGCTGAATCGGTGCTGAGGGAAAGGCATTCAGCATTAAGACGGCAAACTCAGCGCGGGTAATTCTAGAATTAGGACGAAATTTACCATCCGGGTAACCACTGACCAACTTACGATCCCGCAGTTGGTTGATACAATCTCTCGCCCAATGATTTTCCAGGTCAGGGAAAGTAGCGGTATTGGTCATAAGTAGTATGTAGTCTAAACTGCTTGAGTGTGGGTAACTAACTTGGAATTTTTTACTTCAAGCCCACGATCAGTTCTATTTATGATATTGTTGGTCAATTAACCGGGGTGTTATCCCCTGTAACAACATACTCAACATAGTCCTTATCTATGTTGCTAACATAAATTTCATAATAAAACAATAAAAACTACGATTGGTTCAATGACTGACAATTCTAAAATCCAAGACCAAGATGATTCGACCATAGACTCTTCCCAAGATAACCTAGAGGAAAAAGTTATCAAGCCATCAGTTCTAGGAACTATTCCGGTTGCTCCAGATGGGTTTAAGTCTGGCTTCGTGGCGATTGTAGGACGTCCGAATGTGGGGAAATCCACACTGATGAATAAACTGGTAGGGCAAAAAATTGCTATCACTTCGCCCGTGGCTCAAACCACCCGAAATCGGCTGCGAGGTATCTTGACCACACCGGAAGCTCAGTTGATTTTTGTGGATACGCCAGGGATTCACAAACCTCATCATCAACTGGGTAAGGTCTTGGTGAAAAATGCCCAAATAGCGATTGAGTTAGTGGATGTGGTGCTGTTGGTGGTGGATAGTACGGTGGAGGCGGGAGGAGGCGATCGCTTTATTGTTGATCTACTGAGCCATACTAAGACACCAGTAATTTTGGGTGTGAACAAATCAGATATACAACCTCGACACAGTAGGGGAGAATCAATCGATGCTAGTTATGCTAAACTAGCTACTGCTCAAGGCTGGGAAGTCGTAAAATTTTCTGCCCTGACAGCTGATCGCTTAGACCTATTGCAGCAGAAATTAATTGAACGCTTAGAACCAGGGCCATATTATTATCCCCCTGACTTCTTAACCGACCAGCCAGAACGGTTTATCATGGGGGAATTGATTCGAGAGCAAATCTTACTCCTAACTCGTGAGGAAGTCCCCCACTCGGTTGCTATTACTATTGATTTAGTAGAGGAGCAACCAAAAATTACCCGTATTTTTGCTACGATCAATGTAGAGAGAGACTCCCAAAAAGGTATTTTAATTGGAAAAAAGGGTAATATGCTCAAACAAATTGGTACTGCGGCTCGTCAACAACTTCAAAAGTTAGTTGCTGGTCAAGTTTACCTGGAATTGTTTGTGAAAGTAAAACCGAAATGGCGACAATCTCGCTTACGGTTATTAGAGTTGGGATATCGGGTTGAGAAGTAATAGTAAGTCTACTATAGCTATAGTATTTTTTGCTATGTAAACTTATGAGTGATAGAAATACAGATAAATTTTAAACTTGGTTCAAGAGCTAATTTTAATACTTAATCATTAACAATTAGTCTAAACTGCAAATACTTGTTCAACTGTCAAAGCTAACTCGGGAAATGTTTGTGATTCAATCTTTTTATTTCCTGTAAATTCTGTCAGATCATAAAACCCATCAACTAAACGCAAAACCGAAACCTTAGACTTAATTGGATCAACAATCCAATATTCAGGCACTTCCCGCACCGCGTATTCAGAACGCTTGTAGCGGTAATCATCTTGGGGATTACCTGCACTAACAATTTCTACTGCTAGTAGTGGTGCTGATTCCAGCACCGCTGATGACATGGAACTGATAGCTTGCCGCTGATTTTCTGAGATAATGACTAAATCAGGAATTCTAGATTTATTCTCAGCTGTGCGAACCCCAAGATTACCAGGCATAACAACCCAATCTAAACTAACCCTCTCAATTTCTCTATCAAATTGCTTGAATAAAAAAAGCATAATCAGGGCATGTAGTCCACTAGCAGGTGGCATAGCAATAAGCTCTCCATTAACAAGCTCATACTTGTAGTCAGTGTCATCATGGTAGGAAAGATAGTCTTCAAATGTGTAAAACTTTTTGGCAGTTTGAATCATTTGAGTTGCCTCCTAGAAAACCGTTTTCTTAGTGTAGTTAAGGTGGGTTTTGTAGACGGTTGACGGTTAACCGTCTACAAAAACCTATTGTAGGTTTATTTCTAGTGGTTTATTTATCTGAATCTACCGACTCTTCCTGGTCTGGGAGTTCCTGGTCTGGGAGTTCCTGCTCTTCGATTTCCTGCTCTTGATCTGAAATGGGAACCAAAGCAACCGCTGCGATCGCATCTTCATCATCTAACTTTTGCACTCTGACCCCAGTTGCCATGCGAGATTGGGGAGAAATAGCATCAACAGCTTGACGAATGATAATCCCTCGACTAGTGACTATCATCAATTCATCCCCTTCATTAACTACCTGTAGGGCTGCCAGTTGGTCTTTGGGTAAACGGAATTTGGTTGAGCGAACTCCCATACCCGCACGGTTTTGTAGCCGGAATTGGGATACCGGTACCCGCTTACCATAGCCTCCCATAGTGACAATTAATACCCAAGGACCTTGAGCTGCTGTTTCCACCATCTCAGAATCACTAAGGTCTTCTGTCTCTTCCTCTGAATCCTCAGCAGCAGCTAGACTAGCGATGATTTGACCGGACAAAATATCCATACCGATTAATTCATCATCACCCTTTAGTTTCATAGCCTTAACTCCTCTGGTCGCACGACCGAGGGGGCGGAGTTGATCATTGTCACACTTGAAGTGAATTGCCATGCCATGACGAGACCCAATTATGATGCTGTCTTCTTCCCTAGCACGAAGTACCCACCGCAACTGGTCTCCTTCCCCGAGGGAAATAGCAATTAATCCATTTGCCCGAATTTTGCTGAAAGCATCTAGAGCAGTTTTCTTGATGTAACCCTTATGAGTTAACATGACTAGATATTCATCATCCGTAAATTCAGATACCGGTACAATAGAAGTAATTTTTTCTTCGTGGGGAATGGGTAACATCTGCACAATCGGTACCCCCCTGGCGGTGCGAGATACAGCCGGGATTTGGTAGGCACGCAGAGAGTACACTACACCGCGATCGCTAAAAAATAAAATGCTATCGTGGTCGCAGCAAGTGAAGAAATGCTCTACCTCATCATCATCTTTGATCCTGGCAGCAGCTTTACCACGAGTTGCCCGAGCTTGAGCTCTAAACTCATCCACAGGCATGCGTTTGATATACCCTTGCTCAGTCAGCAGAATCACAGCTTTTTCATTAGCAATCAGGTCAGTATCATCCAGTTCCCCTTCAACCTGTTGAATTTGTGTGCGGCGTGGTGTGGCAAAGTTCTGTTTCAGTTGCTGGGCTTCAGTTTCAATAATCTCCAGGATGCGACTTCGGCGAGCTAGGATATCCCTTAAATCCGCAATCCGAACTTGTAATTCCTCATGCTCAGCTTGAATCTTTTGGGCTTCCAAAGCAGTCAGACGGCGCAGCTGCATTTGCAAAATAGCATCAGCTTGGGCTTCAGATAGACTAAATTCTGTAACTAATTGTCCTCGTGCTGTAGTCGTATCCGCCGCCCCCCGAATCACCGCAATCACAGCATCTAAGCTATCTAGGGCAATTAGTAACCCTTGCAGTAAATGATCCCGTTCCTCAGCTTTGCGCAATTGATATTGAGTCCGTCGGGTAATGGTTTCAATGCGGAAATCCAGGAAAACGTTTAAGAACTGCTTTATGGTCAGCAACTGGGGTTCATTGCCCACCAGGGCTAGCATATTTGCTCCAAAATTAGTTTGGAGGGGGGTTTGCTTGTAGAGATTATTCAGGACAACTTTGGGATAAGCATCGCGCTTTAGTTCGATTACGATGCGCATGCCATTGCGATCGCTTTCATCCCGAATATCGGAAATGCCATCAATGCGCTTATCATTGACCAATTCAGCAATCTTTTCGATTAAACTTGCCTTATTAGTTTGGTAAGGTAGCTCAGTAATAATAATGGCTTCCTTGTCTGGACGACCTCGTTGCCCAATGGTTTCAATTTCTGCCACACCTCGCATGGTGATAGAACCCCGACCACTGGTGTAAGCATCTTTAATACCCGATGTTCCTAAAATCTGTGCCCCAGTGGGGAAATCTGGACCAGGGATATACCGCCTTAATTCCTTATCAGTGATTTCGGGATTATGGATCACGGCCACTAAGCCATCCACCAACTCTCCCAGGTTATGAGGGGGGATATTGGTTGCCATACCCACAGCAATCCCCGATGAGCCGTTGAGCAGTAATTGGGGAATCCGTGCCGGTAAGACAGTCGGTTCTTGCTGGGAACCGTCAAAGTTATCAACAAAGTCTACAGTTTCTGACTCAATGTCCCGGAGTAGGGCATTGGTAGCGATCGCTTGCAAGCGGCACTCTGTGTAACGCATTGCCGCTGGGGGGTCGTTGTCTACTGAGCCAAAATTTCCATGACCATTAATCAGAGGCGATCGCATGGAGAAATCCTGAGCCATGCGCACCAAAGCGTCATAAACAGCAGTATCCCCATGGGGATGATACTTACCCAACACTTCCCCCACCACACGAGCGCATTTGCGGAACGGACGCTCTGGGCTTAATCCCAGCTCATGCATCGCATAGAGAATCCTTCGGTGTACTGGCTTGAGCCCATCCCTGGCATCTGGTAATGCCCGACCTACTATGACGCTCATGGCGTATTCTAAATAAGACCGGGACATTTCGTTCCGCAAATTTGTCGGGACAATGCGTTCTTGGGATGTACTCATAGTTGGACAAACTCCCTTATTATCGAGGATTTTGCTAAAAAAATCGGTTAAAATCTCTCAAAAGAGGCTTTTAACACCTTTATTTTCCAAATTTGGCTGGTTATTTTTAAATTTTAACACAAAATCTCGACTATAGCCGGTAACAGAACCACGGGCAAGCCTTAGACAATGAGCAGATTCGCGCTTCTTGTGCAAAAATTATGGGAAAAAGACCGAAAATTTCCTAGGGCAGCTTAGGACATTCACCTCTTCTTGCTGATGTTGACTGGCGGTCTATACCACCAGATTGTTTTCCTTCCCTGACTAAACCTCAGAAGTTCCCAACAACTAAGGAGTTTTTGATGAAACTATCCTATGTTTTGATCGGCTTAGCTATTTTTGCCTTCATTTTGAGACCAGATTTAATCCCTGCCAGCCTCGCTCTAGCTCTGATCGCTTTTGGTGTCGTGTTTGGTCTGTTTAGGGATCACCTGATGAAATAATCGGAAAGGTTAATCTATTCACAAGTACCTTGCTCTAAAACGTTTTTCCATAATTTTGGCTGAATCGTGCTATAATATGTTCCCTGTCATTTACTCCGATGAGTTTCTTGAACACGATAACGGTCGGTTTCACCCAGAACGACCAGAACGTTTAACGGCGATTGTGAATGCCATCAAAGCTGCACCTTGGGCTGACCAAATTAAGTGGCAGTTACCGACAGCGGTGGAAACTCGTCGAGTGATGCCTCTAGTACAACAAATTCATAGCCAGCGCTACATTGAGACAGTTGAAAAAATTGCTAGGAGTAATGGTGGCAGGTTAGATGCGGACACAGGGATATCCCCCCGCAGTTACGATGTTGCCCTACTCGCCGTTAGTGCTTGGCTAGATGCGGTAGATCAAGTCCTCACTACCAATAATTCAGCCTTTGTTCTAGCCCGTCCCCCTGGTCATCATGCTGAACGTCAGAGAGGGATGGGGTTTTGCTTATTTTCCAATGCTGCGATCGCAGCTTACTACGCCTTAGAGCAATCGGAAGTCGAACGGGTTGCCATCTTAGACTGGGATGTCCATCACGGCAATGGCACTCAAGATGTTGTGGAACGAGATGCTCGCATTGCCTACATCTCCCTTCATCAATCCCCTTGCTATCCTGGTACAGGCCAAGCCAGTGAACAGGGGTTTCACAATAATGTCCTCAATCTTCCCATGGCACCAGGCAGCACGTTAGCAGATTACCAGCCTATGTTTGAACAGAAAGTGATGCCATTTTTAACCAAATTTCAGCCAGATTTATTGATTGTCAGTGCTGGTTATGATGCTAATGCCGCAGATCCTTTGGCAAATATTGCCTTGCAGCCAGATGATTATGGGCTATTTACGAACTATTGTCTGCAACTAACTCGTCGGATTGTTTTTGGTTTAGAGGGGGGGTATGAACTCACTGCTCTAGCTCAGTCGGTGCTAGCAACAATTGAAGCTTGTTTGACTTAGAGAGTTGATCTGGGTAAGTATAGCTAGGTGTAAGTATAGCTGGTTAACTGTAAGCATTCAGCTATCAGCGTGTCGCGTATCAGCTTATGGGTTAGGTGGTCCCAACGTCGAAGCCTGTGTCACTAGGCTACTTTTTGCGCAGGGTGCGCGTAGCGCAGTACTTTTGAATAAAATAAGCTGACCACTGACCGCTGACTGCTGAATGCTTACGGTTAACTATAGCGCTACAGTATGCGGCTATACTCAAAACAATTAAATGTTTCAACCCGCCATACTGCTTTAATTGTTTTGGAAACAAGAGTAGTTAGATCAACTTAACTGCTCTAAGTCCAAAAAATAGAGTCAGAGCCACAACAGTGGCACCAGCTAGAATTACAAAGTAAGCGATTGCTCCAGAGATCATATTATTCTCCCAAAAATTGACTATTATAATAATATTACCTAATTTTACCTGATCTTGAGTCTTATTCCTCAGAGCAATAGTCAACCGTCAATAGTCAACCGTCAATAGTCAACGGTGAACAAACATGGAAGACAATAAATTTTTTCGTTTTGTGTGGCGCTTTAATGCCATTGTTATTATGGCTACTGGATTGCTAGCAATAGCAGTTTTAGCTTTTGCTGCTATCGAGATAGTCAAAAGCACTACGAGAGAGCGCCAGGGGATTAACATTGTTAATGTTAATGACGATAGCTCAAGCTCTCAAGAGTGGGAGCTGGGTAATCTCAGGGAGGTTGATGGCACAACCTATCTAATGGTGCCGCTTTACTCAGACCAATCTTATACCCAATCCTATTATAGCAAATCGACACGCTCAACTATAAACTATTTGTTTTTGGATAGTGAAACAGGGAAAAGCAAATGGATCTTTGCTAATAATGACTATCTAATTACTAGCGATAGCTTCATTTCAGAAACTAATGATAGAGCTAATAACAGGGTTGAATCTAAACCAGTTATAGCAGTTTTATACCACCTTATTAAACAAGATACCAATGGTGATGGAAGATTAACAAACAATGATATGCTCACAATAGCATTTACCCATTACAATGGTAATGACTATCAGGAAGTAGTAAGTGGAGTAGATAGATTTTTGGGTTACAAGGTTCTAAACGCAAATAGCCTATTAATTTTGTACCAGCGGGATGCTATTGCCTATTCAGCAAAGGTTTCTTTAGATAATTTCGCTCTCTCCAATGAAACAGAATTACCTAAAGTAGGTCAGCCCTGAATCTCACCCTCGATAAACTGAATCCTACTCCCTACTCCCTACTCCCTACTCCCTACTCCCAGCTGTTGAAGCTCCCTAAAACCCAGGACGAAAGTACCTCTCCCAATTAAGAACTGCTATAGATAAGAGTTTCAACCCTTAACCGAACCGGCTAAAATCCCCCGCACAAAGTACCGCTGTAGAACAAAAAACACAATCAGTGGTACAATCATGGTGATAAATGCACCAGAGGTAAGAAGATGCCACTGCTGCCCACGATAACCTACTATATTTGTTAATCGGATCGTTAACGGGGCAACGTCTGGTGTAACTCCGAGATAGACTAAAGCAACTAGCAAGTCATTCCATACCCAGAGAAATTGAAACACGGCAAATGATGCGATCGCAGGCATGGATAGAGGCACAATCAGCTGGGTAACTATGGTCAGATGAGACGCACCATCCACTGCTGCTGCTTCGATTAACTCCTGAGGCAAACTAGCAATATAATTACGCAATAAATAAATTCCTAAGGGCAAACCATAGCCTGTGTGGGCTAACCAAATACCTAATAATGTACCGGAAAGTCCTAGATATCCGTAGACTCGCAATACCGGAATCAGAGTCATCTGTAACGGGACTACCAGCAAACCAACTACTACCATAAACAGGACTTGGCGACCAGGAAATTTCATCCAAGCAAACCCATAGGCAGCAAAAGTAGCGATCACAATCGGAATGACTGTAGCGGGAATCGAGATAACCAGACTATTGAGAAATGCCTGTCCCATCCCTTCGGAGGTAATCACATCAATATAGTTACCGAGGTGGTATTGGGTGAAATTGAAGGGGTGTTGGAAGACTGACCACCAACCGGTTTTGAGCACATCATCTCGGTAGCGTAGGGAACTAATGAACAAGCCAACAGTGGGTAGAGTCCAGATCAAAGAGATGATAATCAGGGTCAGATGAATCGGGATTTTCCAGAAGAATTGCTGTAGATGTTGGGATTTTGCTACAAAGAGCGGTTTTGGTACCATAGCTGGGTTAAAGTCATGTCTGGAATAGTCGATTTTTTTCCAAGATAAGCGCTTTGTGCAACCAATCCCACAACAGCAGTGGTTAAACAAGTGGGCAAAACAACTGGGCAAAACAACTGGGCAAAACAACTGGGCAAGATGCGATCGCATCACCCCAAGCCTGATAGAATTTCAACCATAGCTAGAACAGTTGCTTAACTCGGTGACGCCATCAGAATCAAATTTTAACTTTAATCTGAATACTATAGCATTTCTAAATCAATTAGAAATAATAAATCATAATTACCGTTTTTGACCTTAACCAAAATCCTTCTATGTCTTGATGCAGTCGCGAATGGGGGAAATCCCCTTTGGCCTCACTGGCTCACCTGTTCCCTTGCTGCATCGCTACTTGATTAACTCTTGCCTCTTGCCTCTTGCCTCTTGCCTTTCCCAAGCGGGAGTATGTTCACAATTCAAATAATAATTATATATTACTATCAACGGCTGTTCTCCTGCTCTCGAAATCGACGGATATTGCTAATCATAACTGGAATAATAACTAGTAATAAAATAACTGCGATCGCACTACCTCGTCCAAAGTTCCGATAATTGAACATTTCCTTAATCATACGAGACGCAATCACTTCCGTATTTTGATTACCACCGGTCATCACCCAGACAATATCAAAGACTTTCAGCACCGCTATTACTACAGTAGTCACAACCACAGCAATAGTCCCTCGTATCATCGGAATAGTAATTGTCCAGAAGATTTGCCACTCACTAGCTCCATCTATCCGTGCAGCTTCGATAATATCTTTGGGGATACCTTTGATTGCAGCAGAGAGCAAAATCAAGCAAAACCCTGTCTGCAACCAAATCATAATCACAATCAGAGCATAATTATTAAGTTCGCGCTCCACTAACCAACCTACAGGCTCAAATCCTAAACGGGTAATAATGCCATTGAGTAAGCCAATTTGTTCTGATCCAGCTGGACGAAAAGCATAGATAAATCGCCAAATCACGCTAGCCCCCACAAAGGAAATTGCCATGGGCATAAAGATTATGGACTTGGCTACCGGTTCATAGCGTACCCGATCCACCAGCACCGCAATAATTAAACCCAATCCTACACTAAACCCTGTTACCAATACCAACCAAAGGACATTGTTACGAAAAGCGATTAGCATAGTAGGGTTGGTAAAGGCAAAGATGTAATTGTCCAGTCCCACAAAATTTTGCGATCGCTTATCCAAGAAGCTGATATAGATAGTATTGAGGGTGGGCAGAATCAGGTAAGCGGTTAGTAATGCTAAAGCAGGGGCTAAGTATACCCAAGCCATAAAATGCTTTCGCGTAGCGTGACCGTTCGCGTAGCGTGGCCTTTTGGCCAAGGTCAATCGCGTTTTATTGGGTAGCTGATTTACCAAGCCATTCATGCCATATAACAAAGCCATCACCCCAGCACAGCCTATGACAACGGCGAGAATGAAAGTAACAATTTTGAACAATACCATCCTTCATTGCCTCATCACTTCATCACCTGATCACTTGATCACTTGATCACCTCATATATATCTCTCACCGAATCCCGTTTCTTGCCATGGTCTAATTTATAAAATTTATAATTTTTTTGCCACCGTTCCAGTTCATAGATAGATATTGATTTAGCGATAATGTCAGTGCTCCTTGCACGATCACCTACTTGTGGATCGGTTGTAAATACTCCACAATTAATTTGGTTAGTTGATATATTCCAATAATCCCTCAATTTGTATTTCCAATCAATGACTTGTTCCACTACCTTATTTCTATGCTTATTTCTTCTAGTTCTTTCGTGTTTTACTGTTGCTTCAGTATCAATATATTTTGTTTCAATTAAAAATATTTTTTTGTTTTTACTAAGATAAACAAAATCCACTTTGCCTAAATTTGTATAGTCTTGGATTAGAGCCTTTTCAAACAGGATGAGCTGACTACAGGTTGGAAATAATGAGTTTATATTGAAAAATAGATATGCCTGTAATAGAAGTTCCTTATCATAGGGAAAACCAATAACCCCTATAAAAAAACGTCTCATATCTTCTTCACTTTGTGGCTGTTCACCTTGGCAATAGGAAACAAATTTATCAATCTGACTAGTATCCATAGCTTATTTCTTATTTAAACTTGAGTTTGGCCTAAAGGGGGAATCCTAAACTTACGGTGTTCCTCAATTATGGAAGATCCAAAGGTAATCGGTAATCGGTAATCGGTAACTGCTCCAACTATACAGTACCCAAATATTCAGCAACGCCAAATTTATAGTAGTCACTGACATCCTACTATATCCTTCCTGCTTACACCCCAAGGGATTGCCGTTACAGCGGAGCGAAGCGCAAGTGCTGATATTGTACTCAGATATTTAATCGTAATTAATGCCTAAACGGCACTATTGTCCCTTTCGCTAAATGGTTGCGAATAACTGACTTAATTTGATTTCAGTATCTTATAGTTACAGATTTCCCAGGCAATTCTGCTAAAGTAACATTAGAAGGCGATTTTAAATAAATATTTTTTTTGACAATGACTAATCCCTAATTCCTCATACTTAATCTGGCCAACTTTCCTCAATAGTTTTCAGAACTGTATCCACATCTGTCCCACCAATATAATCAACAATGCCACTCCAGAATGTCCCGGTACCCACGGCTCCTGGCATCATATCCGAACCATCGAAGCGCACCATATCCGCATTGGCTAAGATTTCCGCTTGACGTTTAAGAATGTGATTGGGGTAAGCATCCAAACTAACCTGTTTATGGGGTGAAACATAATCTCCCTGACTTGCCCAGATAGTATGGGGTTGGGCAGTTGATAAATACTCCATCAACTTCCGTGCTTCTGGAGTATCCTTAAACATAGCAGTCGCAATACCAGACACTAACACTGGCACTCCCAATTCCTGTTTAATACCCGGTAACAGAAAGATACTCACATCCTTATCTAGGGCTACATCTTTAGGTAAGAAGCTAGTAATAAAGCTAGCTTGGCGATGCAGATAGCAAACTGGGGGGTTATCAAATAAGGGTGTGGCTGCGTCACCAAATGGAGTGCTAATAATACCAACACTACCACCAAACACATACTTAGGATTAAGGGCAATGTTGCCAAACTGCTCAAAAGCATTCTTAACCGCTGGGTGATTAAAGGGAATGTTGTGAGCAACCCACTGGTCATACACTTCCCCACCAACCGTGCGCAACATAATATCCTCAATCCAGTCGGTACCAACCCATCCTGTAGCCGCACCGCTTTCTATTCCGATGCACCAAGGGACACCGCCATCTGCCACAATCTGATCGGACAGTGCCATCATTTCATTCCAGGTGTTAGGGATTTTGTAACCAGCTGCCTTAAACGCAGCTCGATTGTACCAAACTAAGCTTTTGACCGCCGCCCTAATCCACACCCCGTATACTTTACTATCGACAGTTGCCAAATCTAGCCAGTTTTGAGAATAAGCAGCAGATAACTGGGATTTGTCCATGAAGGTATCTAGAGGGACCAGTTGACCTTCCCTAGCAAAGTCAGCCATCAAACCCGGTTGAGGGAACATGGCAAGATCGGGAGCATTTCCAGATTCCACCAACACAGGTAGGAGGGTGGCGAAATCACTACTGGCTTCATACACCACCTTGATACCCGTTTCTTTAGTGAAGGGTTCTAGTATCTGTTCGATGATTTGCTCCCCTTCCCCTGTCATTACTCCCAGGATAGTAACCGTATTGCTTTTACTTTCTCTACCTTTGGGGGCACAGGCGACTAAAACTAAAGATAAACCTAGAAATACAGTAGTAAATACCGTGTTAGGAGCCGGTTTAGTTCTAAATTTCGCCAAAAATTCTCCTATCTGTTCGACAAAACCTATCTTGATCCAGAATTTGGGTCTGAACATCTTTCAATTATGAGCCTTAGCAAATAATGACACTCATACTGTGAGTACAATTCCGTTCTAAGATAACCCCACTCAATGACTTGAGCAACAACTTAGGGAGGGGAAGCTTGAGAAATCAGAATACACAGATGAAAGACTCTATGTTTGAAAGGCAGGCTTGATCAACGTAACCCTTCAGCCTACTAGGTGGTGGGTTACGGGACCGACTGTCCCAACACTGGCTACCAAGAAAATCAGGGCTCGCCCTTGGGTGGTGGGTTACGGGGCGGGCTGTCGCAACACTGGCTACGAGGTTGAAGATGAGGGCAAGCCCGCCCCTAATATCAAGTCTGGTTGAATACCCATCAATTTTGGGGCCCGGGCGCGGG
>NZ_JAAHHE010000519.1:0-3598 GCF_010692525.1 Moorena sp. SIO3B2 | reverse complement strand
GGAATCGGAGCTTCACCACCGGTTAGACCCAAAGAGTCCAGCATAGCGTGGTCTTGCTCTGGTGGCTGTCCCAGAGTGGTGAGGTAGTGTCCAATCAGCATAGCATTGATTCCGGATTTTAGCCCTTTTGCCTGCAATTCACCCATCACGGCTTCTCGCCCACCAGCATAGCGCAGGATTTGCTCAGGTAGGATCATCCGGAAAATTGCGATCGCTTTTAGTGCTTCATAGGGGTCTAGCTTCCCAGATTCTCCCAAAGGGGTTCCAGACCGAGGATTGAGCAAGTTCAGGGGTACTGATTCCACCTTTAACTCCCCCAGGGCTAGAGCTAAATCCACTCGGTCTTCCCAGCTTTCTCCCATGCCCATAATGCCACCAGTGCAGGCTTGAATCCCAACTGCTTTCAAGTTCTGGATCGTCTCGACGCGATCGCGCCAGCTGTGAGTAGTGACAATTTCTGGGAAAAACCGCTCTGAGGTTTCTAAGTTGTGGTTGTAGCGAGTTACCCCAGCTTCTTTCAGGGCTTGGGCTTGTTCCGAGGTCACTTCTCCCAAAGCACAGCAAGGCTTAATGCTGGTTTCGGCAATAATCTCCCGTACCGTTTCCAGAATTTGTTCAAACTCTTTCGATTTAGGACTACTGTACTTTGGTCCACGTCCCTGACTCACTAGGCAAAAACGTTTGGCTCCAGCCGCTTCAGCTGCCTTAGCTTGAGCCATAATCTCTTGCTTAGACTTAAGACCATAGATCGGGGAATCAACGCCAGGATGGTGAGCCGACTGGGCGCAGAAGCCACAGTTTTCTGAGCAGCCGCCAGATTTGATATTGACGATACTACACAAATCCACCGTATTACCACAGCAGGCTTGGCGCACTTTGTCAGCTGCTTGGCACAGCAGCAATATATTATCCTGCCCTTCCAGTTTGGTCAGGGCTAAGGCTTGCTCTCTAGTAATGCGATCGCCTGCAATAATCCCCTTCGTTAGCTTTTGCAGCCACTCATTCAAGGATGCTGGGGATGTTAAGCATTTTTCTGGTGTACTTGCTAGTGTACTTGCTGGTGTATTTGATAAACCTACAGATAGACCTACAGCAGTTGACAAAGGTGCTTGAACCACAGTATCTCCCACGTATATCAGCTTTAAAGGCACCCTTCACTATACCACCTTAGAGTAAGTTTGCTAGTGAAACCTACTACACCAACTATAAATTTAACCTTTTCTTAATTAAAATTTAACCCAAAGCTTAACCTAGTCTTGATGATGGAGCGCTACACTCCGGCTGTGACGCCTAAAATAATTAAGCCAATTCCATGTTGTCTCAAAAGAATTCTTTATTGTCAATAGCATTAATCACAACCTTAGGTGTTGGGATTACATCCTGTGGTGGTTCAGCCCCCACAGCTCAAGTTAAGGTAGATGGTTCCAGTACAGTATTTCCCATCTCTGAGGCAATGGCGGAAGAGTTCCAGAAAGCCAATCCGGAAATCCAAGTTACCGTCGGTGTCTCTGGTACTGGTGGTGGATTCAAGAAATTTTGTGCTGGAGAAACAGATATTTCCAACGGCTCCCGTCCGATCAAAGAATCAGAAATAGAGCTTTGCAAGAACGGAGGAATTGAGTACATCGAATTACCCATCGCCTTTGATGGACTATCTGTGGTAGTTAACAAAGACAATAACTTTGCTAGCTGCCTAAAAACTTCTGAACTCAAAAAAATCTGGGAACCAGCAGCTCAAGGCAAAATCAACAACTGGAATCAAGTTCGTCCTGGTTTCCCCAATCAAAAACTAGGACTTTATGGTCCAGGAACTGACTCCGGAACCTATGACTACTTTACGGGAAAGACGGTTGGTAAAGACAAGGGCTCTCGGGGCGACTATACCGCTAGTGAAGATGACAATTTGATTGTCCAAGGGGTATCTACTGATAAGGGTGGACTAGGATTCTTTGGTTACGCCTACTACGAAGAAAACAAAGATAAACTCAAACTGGTACAGATTGATGGAGGAAGTGGTTGCGTTGCCCCTAGCACAGCAACTATTGCTGATGGGACTTACAAACCTCTATCTCGCCCAGAGTTTATCTACGTCAAGAAAGAGGCTGCAACTCGACCTGAAGTTAAAGCCTTTGTAGACTATCAGTTGGCAGCAGCAAATGCCAAATTAATCTCAGAAGTTGGCTATGTGCCCATGCCAGAAGACATTATGATGCTGGTGAGAAAGCGCTTTAGCGACGGCAAAGTCGGGACAGTATTTTATAATGCTCCTAAAGGCTCCAAAGTGAAACAGCTATTAGAGAAGTAAATAATAGTCAAGGATGTCTTAAAGACTTAAGGATGAACGATGAAGGCTGAAGGCTAGAAACAACAAAGTGGCTAAGTCACGCAGTCACCTTAATAGATATCAGCCGTACATCTATAAGTAGAATTATTTCATTCCTCACACTTGATTCCTCACACTTAATTTCTCACAATTGAGCTTTCATCCTTCATCCTTTATCCTTTATCCTTGGCACTGCATCCTACCGTAAGATAACGCTATCAAGCGAACACACTTGATCCTTAAGACTTAATACTTTCCCAATGACTACCAATCCGTCATCTTTTGAGTCATCAGACTCTGAGATGTTTCGACCAAACCGGCAGTTAAACAAGCGGTTAGAACTGGTAGTAAAAATAGTTTTTGCTACCTTTGCCTTTGTTTCTGTGGCAACTACCATCGGAATTGTTCTAACCCTAATATTTGAAACAGTAGCATTTTTCCAAGAAGTATCACTCTGGAAATTCCTGACTGATACAGCATGGACTCCCTTGTTTGCTAATCCCCAGTTTGGCATTTTTGTGCTGATTAGTGCCACCTTCCTGACCTCTGTAATCGCGCTGATGGTGGCATTACCTTTGGGATTGCTGGCAGCTATCTGCTTGAGTGAATATGCATCTCCTGGTATCCGTCGCTGGCTCAAACCTGCCCTAGAAATATTAGCAGGGGTTCCTACGGTGGTATTTGGTTACTTTGCCCTGATGCTAGTTAGCCCCTTCTTAAAAACATTTATTCCCGGATTACAAGGATTCAATGCCTTAAGCGCTGGGATTGTTTTAGGTATTGCCATTATTCCCATGGTAGCTTCCCTCAGTGAAGATGCCATCTATGCTGTACCCAACAGTTTAAGACAAGGTGCTTATGCCTTGGGGGCAACTAAACGAGAAACCATCATCGGAGTAGTAATACCAGCAGCATTATCTGGAATTGTTGCTTCCTTCGTACTAGCGGTTTCCCGTGCTGTGGGTGAAACCATGATTGTTAGCATTGCTGCTGGTCAAAATCCCACCTTAGGACTAAATCCCCTAGTACCAGTGATGACAATGACAGCCTATATCGTTCAGGTCAGCTTAGGAGATACACCAGCAGGTTCCCTAGCCTACAAAACTATTTTTTCTGTAGGTATGACCCTGTTCTTACTGACCTTAGCTCTAAATATCTTTAGCTTTTGGTTTGTCCGTCGCTTTCGGGAGAAATACGACTAATGGCACAAGACCTAAAACCTCTAGGAGACGATTCCCCAGGTTACTTCAACCTCGCGCTACCCAAGCGCTACAA
>NZ_JAAHHE010000518.1:0-3641 GCF_010692525.1 Moorena sp. SIO3B2 | reverse complement strand
CCGTGCTTACCCGCTTTTGCCTTCCAGTTTGACAAGTCCTCAAACACAATCACCCTCACTTGATGAGCCATGGCAAAGTCTATGACAGCTTTGGATACGAATTGAGCAATGTGTTCGTTGATATGTTTGGACTTGCGATACAATCCCTTGCAGAACCCTTGAGGCAAATTCCTTTTGGTGATCTTACGGGTTTGCTTGGACTTAGTGGCAATACGCTGCTTGCGTTGGTCACGGCGGTCTATGTCTCTGGCAGGGGAAATAAATTTCCTCGCTTTTACAGTACCGTCCCGACTAACGATAGAGCAGGTCGCTGTGGTGTTAATTCCTAGGTCTACAGCACTTACCCAATCGGATTCCGGCAGTTCCTTAATTGCGTACTCGACAGGCATCGACAGATGAACCCTGCGGTCGTTAGCAATTAAGGAAGGGGACATCAGTTTGTTGTCAAGACCGAGATGGCGGCTTTTTCCAGACGTTGGAACTCGAATAGCCAATAGCCATACCCAATCCGTACCATTCCAAACCTTGAGGTCTACAGCGTTAAAATTAGCGTTATAGCGAATTTGTTGACCTTTGTACAAAGCTGGGTAGCTGTTACCGATGGCAGTAAGCTTAGGGGATTTGTCGTGTCGGTGCTTTCTATTGCCTCGTTTCCAATCCTGCCAGCGAGTCACAAAGCTGCTAACAATCCCTAATGCGTCTTGGATGGCAGCGCGTCTTAGGTAGCTGGGAAACTTGCGAAACGATGGATGGTTATTGATGGCTTTTTTGAAGTACCAACCATATTTAGGATTGGGATTATTTGCGGTCTGGTGAACCAACTTCTCCAGCGCGTTCACCCGTTCTTTGGCAGTTAACCCCAACAGGGCAGACCAATTCCCATAGGCGATTAGTACCAAAGGTTTTAGGAAATGGCGGTACTCTTCCACTGTCAGAATAGCTAAATTGCGCTGGTGGCGAGTCAAAGACAGCGACCAGACATCAGTTCTGATACTGGACGCTGTCTTTGACTTTTTGCGCTTAGTTCGCTTTTTAGCTTGCTTCTGGCCCATGGCAAAATACTTAACCAATACCATATGTATTTTAACCTGCTAAGATTTAGTTGTCAATTTAGTTGCCGAGCCCGCTCTAGGGATTTCAGGAGACTCAAGACTCGCTCCAACTCAGCATTTCGGTTGATCTATCACTTGGTACTAGTGACTAAGTTCAGAAACAATTCCCTAACAGGGGAGATGCTTGAACGCTTGGAAGACATTTTGAGGGTATCCCATGCAAAATGGGATTGTGAACTGATTGAATTTGGGGGGGAGAGTAATCACGTCCACGTTTTGTTTGAAGCTATCCCCAGTATTGACTTGGTCATTGCTAGTAAATAACCTCAAAACTGTTTCCTCTCGACTAATGCGCAAAGAGTATGCAGCCCATCTCAAACGTTTTTACTGGTCAGAAAAACCGATGTTCTGGGGTGGCAGCTATGCTTTGATTTCAGTAGGAACCCAAGCTCCATTAGAAAAGCTGATTGCATATGTCCAGAATCAGGAAAAGCCAGAATAAGGATGCTGCGCAAAGTTTATTGGTTTCGCTAACCCCACCGCGCATCAAAGATTCTAGGTGGGGACTGCGCTCAACATTTTGTTCAAAGGAGTTCTGATGTGCCCAAGTCGCTCGTTGGGCATAGGGCGGTAGCTGATCAAACATGGCGCGAGGAGCACTTTGGTCATAGCCTAGTTTGAAACGGCTGTAGCCAACTACCAGAAATGGTAGATAGATTAAAACCGTTGCCCCCACAATACAGTAAAGTAAAATTCCCGAACCGGATAGATGCATAGTCTAGCTCACACTAATCAAAATTAATCACAATTAATCACAACTAATCAAAATAGAACAGAGTAACAACCTTGTTTTGCTGTTCCGCCTCCTTACAGGTGTTGAGGAGGGTACGGCTATCATGGAATGCGAAACAAATTAACTGCTGACACCTCGCAACAATTTCGGCATTACACAAGGCACTAGCTTCAGCGAGAGACAAGGTATCATTTTGGGGGTTTTCCACCAAATGCATTACCTTCTCCAAGTATTTTCGGGATTCCAGTGGCTGTCGCTGAAGACTTTGGGGCAAAATTACCGTTAGCAAGGAGGGATCGGCTCGCATAGCACCTCGAATGGCAGCTAAGTTGGTTCCAGTGGCACCAGAGGTAATCAGACGATTACCCGCTTGCACTAAGGCATAGCTCATCATCTCAATTAGATTCTGATGGGTGATAGGAACGTGACGTGACCCCAACAAGGCAATTCGCTTAGAACCAGTTTGCTGTATGGCTGCGAGTTCCTTGGCTAATGTATCGATACTGGCGGTTTCTATTGGTTGACTCAAAGATAAAGATGTTGGTAAAGGCTGAACGACCAGGACATTTTAGCAGAACTCATCCCTCATGTCCTCCTTCAAAAGAATTTGAAGGAAAGGCAATAGGCAATAGGCATGCTAGCAATAGGCAATAGGCAATTTCCCTCAAACGTTCCTGAGAATTGCTATATTCTAAATATGTGCTATCATAATGAATGGTTTGGACGCATAGCTCAGTTGGTTAGAGCACCACGTTGACATCGTGGGGGTCACTGGTTCGAGTCCAGTTGTGTCCATATTTATTTCACTATCCACAGGTAAGCATATGCGCTACGCGCAGGCTACGCCAACAGCTATCAGCCTATGCGCTACGGGAACAGCCATTGGCCTATGGCCACGCTACCGGAACAGCTTTTGAATAAAATAAGCTGACGGCTGACCGCTGACGGCTAACCGCTGACCGCTGACTGCTGACTGCTGACTGCTGACTGCTGACTGCTGACTGCTTATCCCCACACTTCCCACACTCCTTACTCTACCGATGCTCCCAGGCTCGCATTTTACCGGGATTCATCAATCCATAGGGATCAACTATTTCCTTAAACCGCAACTGTTCCATATCAACGGTTTTCATACCCCCATCTTCCAAGATGTAGGTGTGGGGATTAGCAATCAATGCGCCATAGTCTTCGTGATAGCGAATAATTTCATTTAAACGGTCTTCAGAACTATACCGAACGATTTGTAGTCCCACTGGTATCAGTTTTCCTGCCACTCGCATAAATTCTAAATGCATGATCACTTCATCCCCAAAGTGGTGATACAGATGCTCCACCTGTTCCAGATTCACAAATGAGGTTTGTAAATAGGTGAGGTTGGGATCAACACTACGGGCGTGTAAGGTGGTATGATTCCAGGTGAACTCTGCTAGGCTGACTCCCTTACTAGCTTCATGGGCACTCTTCTGGTAAGTGACCTCTCCACCATACTCCCGAACTAAATCCTGGAATGGCTCTAGGGAAGATTCCGCTATCATCAGCAAGGCACAGTGCTTAGCTTCAGGAAGGTAGTTGCTGACAGCGGCAAAGTAGGATGGAATTGGCCAAGCGTGAATGCTAATCAGTTTTTTAATCAAGCCATCGGCATCACCTAAAGCTTGACCAAATCTCGCAGCAGTCATAAAGTCATCAAAGACTACAATGACTTCAGCCCAAGGATAGACTGGTCCTAGGGGTATTTCTAATTCAGTGATAATGCCGTTAGTTCCATAGGCGTGATTCACCTTCTGCACCTGATC
>NZ_JAAHHE010000517.1:0-3646 GCF_010692525.1 Moorena sp. SIO3B2 | reverse complement strand
CTGACTTCTGACTTCTGACTTCTGACTTCTGACTTCTGACTTCTGACTTCTGCTATACCTTTAATCAAAATTCCCCCCCTATTACCACACTTCCCACACTTCCCACACTTCCCACACTTCCCACACTTCCCGCGCCCCCGCCCCACACTTCCCACACTCCCCCCTCTGACCACCCTAATCCCTTGGCTTTAACAGAAACTGATCGAATTTAATCACCTCTGAATTAGGCGATCGCGTATCAAAGCGATAGCTAGTTACTATACCGGTGCCAGTATCCAAGATACTAAACACAGTCACGTCATTACTAGCGATATAAGGCAAGGGCTGGTTATTGTCTCCTAACAATGGCGCTATGGTTGGCCTCACTGGCTCTAATCCATTTGGGTCTCCAGTAGCGGAATAGTTTTCGTTATAACCAGTTGGTACTGGGCGCTTCTTCTGACCAACATAAGCACCATAACTATTCCCCACATTGGAGGATTCTAAAAAATGCATGCCATTACCATCAACAAAGCGATTCCATAGATGGGAATGCCCATAATACACCAACTGCACACCAGCAGCTTCTAACAATGGCACCACATCCCGAATGATATAATCCTGGTCTTTGGGGTACTCATAACGCACTGCTGTCACCTTACCCGTCCGATCCCGCTCAATGATCTGCACTGGGTCAGTATAAGCTGGGACAATATTGTCCCCTAGGCTATGGGGAGGATGGTGAAGCATCACAATTTTATACTTAGCTTGTTGGAACTCAGTGCTATTGAGTTCTGCCTGGAGCCATTGGTACTGGGGACTCCCTTTACTAACTGCTTCAAAGATATGTTGTCCGTATCCCCAAGCGATGGGATTGTCTAAATCTTGTTGCCGTTCTTGATACCTACCTTTGGCATTAGGACTTAAGCTAGGTGTCCGCCAAATATTAGTAATGTACAACACCACTAAGCGAATATCACCAAAGGTTACCGCATAATAAGGTTTGCCATTAGGTAGGTAAAAAATCTCGTTATAAGTGTCAGTATTATAGGTATTATTTTTTAGCCAAGCTTGGTAATAATTAGGGTCATTATCTGGATTTAACTGTTCAGCTTTTTGCTGATAGATGGCTTGTGCTGCAGCCCGAGGAAAAGGGTCATTGAATTGGCTATTCAAATCCTTTTCCATAGAAAAACGCCCCATCACTTCATGATTGCCAACTACAGGAAAGATCGGGGCATGTTGAATAATTTCACCGCCATGGTAGGTAGTTTGAACCCCATTCTTTTCCAATTGGTAATTGGCTCGACCCTGAAGACAGGGGAAAAAGGCACCACCCCGGTTATCATCAAACCATTCCGAAGCCCGGTCAGGAATATTAACTAAATCACCAACATAGAACACCCCATCGATTTGGCCTACGGTTTCTACCACCTTCTGGAGATTAGCTGCTGTCATCGGCATTAGTTGATGGTCAGAGGTCAGAAGAATTTTCTGGGGTGTCTCAGGGTTTGGTAGAGCACTGAGGCTATAGAGCTTGCTCCTGACAACTTGCCCATTCTCCTTGATACTGGTGACTTGATAGGGAACACGAAGACCAGGAGTCAGTCCAGTTACGATGGCTTCATGACGCCAAATATCCCGCATGATTGGCTTCTGGTAGACTTGGGAGTCTTCGGTCTGGTTGCCGACTCGGGATTTTTGGTCTTCCCGAGTGCGGCTGAGTTTAGTAGTAGTAGCAGTGGCCTTACGGTAAGAGGTCGTGCCGTAGGTAACGGTGTGGCGGGAGCCAGGAAAGTCGGTAAACCAAACCACCCGCACGGAATCTTCTGTAGGAAATTGTAAGAATGGGTCAGTCAGTAATTCGTAAGCGGATGTCATGGCTCGCTGCTGGGTAATTTGCTTGATAGTTGGGACAAGAACAATTACACCGATCACTATAGCTGCCATGAGGATAAAGCGACTGATAGAAAACTTGACCATGAAAGCTATCGGGCAGGGAATCGGGAATCGGGAATCGGGAATCGGAACCCACCCCTAACCCCTCCCAGGAGGGGAACGGGAATCGGGAATCGGGAATCGGGAATCGGAACCCACCCCTAACCCCTCCCAGGAGGGGAACGGGAATCGGGAATCGGGAATCGGGAATCGGGAATCGGGAGAAGAGTGTGGGGAGAGGGGGAAGTGTGGGGAGAGGGGGAAGTGTGGGGAGAACTAAGAAGTAGTTTTCGATGAAGTTGGTATAGCTTTGATCATACTTATGTTGATCATACTTATGAGGTAGATTCAATTTTCTTACCCCGACTCCCGACTCCCGACTCCCGACTCCCTCGGTGCGCTTGACCCGTAATTAAATTCGCCACGGGTCGCACCGCTCCCGACTCCCGTTCCCCTCCTGGGAGGGGTTAGGGGTGGGTTCCGACTCCCGACTCCCTGATACTTTAGCTGATCGAGTGCCTCAAACCCTCAATTTGTTTTTGTGGAAAGTATATTTTGGATCCTAAACATTTATGTAAAATATTCTTGCAATAATTACATTTGAGGTCAGATTAAAGTTAAATTAGATACAAAACTAACTGACTACAGGTTTTATAGAACTAAATCTATGACATTATTAACTACTAATCAAGTTCTTAAACAACTTAAGCAAGGACTGTCGTTACAGAAAGCCGAGCTGAGTCATATTGATTTACAGGGGTTGAATCTGGATCAGGCTCAGTTTGCCCATGCTTACCTACGTAATGCCAATCTCTCGGGAGCGTCTTGTCAAGAGACAGACTTTACTCAAGCCAATCTCAGCTGGGCAAACCTATCGGGAGCTACTCTGGTTTATGCCCGACTTTCAGGAGCTCAACTGAATCGTGCTGGTTTGGAGGGGGCGAATCTCCGAGGGGCTTGTGCAACAAAGGCTAAGCTGTGTGGGGCAAAACTAGATGGGGTTGAGGCTTCCTTAGCTCAGCTGCAAAAGGCTGATTTGAGAGAAGCAACTGGGAAAGGGATAACCTTTATCAATGCCAATCTCAAGATGGCGAATTTAGGAGCTGTGAATTTCCCTGAGGCTAATTTCAGTGGAGCAAGCCTTGATATAGCTAGCTTAGAGGCAGCTAACTTAATGGATACTAAGTGGGTTGGTGCTGATTTGGAACGAGCCAATTTAAGCCGTGCTAGTTTAGTCAGAGCAGATTTAACCTCTGCTAATCTGATTGTTGCTAATCTCAGAGCTGCTGATTTGACCGAGGTGATTTTGCGTGGTGCTCAGTTGCTGGAGTCAAGTTTGGAAAATGCCTTATTAAAGGATGTTGATTTAACTGAAGCGTCTTTATTTTCTGCGAATTTAGAAGGCGCTCGCTTATCTAATATTAATCTTAAAAATGCTGATTTACAGTACGCTAATTTAGAGAATACTATTTGGAATGGTGTTGATTTTTATAACTGCGAGGTAGCAGGTGCAGTGTTTACTGATGCTAAGGGCTTAAGTGCTCAACAGTGCCAATGGCTGAAGAAAAATGGCGCGTTGAATGTTCCTTGTGGGTAACAGCAACCTAAGCTATCAGCTATCAGCGGTCAGCGGTCAGCGGTCAGCGGTCAGCTATCAGCGGTCAGCTTTTAGCTCACGCTACTTGAGGTGCCGTCAGCTTATTTTATTCAAAAGTACTGATTGCGCTAC
>NZ_JAAHHE010000516.1:0-3692 GCF_010692525.1 Moorena sp. SIO3B2 | reverse complement strand
TCACTCCATTGGCGATGGGAATGGCAGCATAATCCGTCAACAACGACTGAATTATCTGGCGATAAAACTCTAGGTTATACATTGTAAAATCACCTCTTTAATGGCGTCATAAATAAGTAAGCATATGTACTACGCGCAGGCTACGCCAACAGCTATCAGCACTCAGCAGTCAGTTTAAAAGAAGCGATCCGCCTGAAGGCTGTTATCATAGCTTGCCTATAGCGTATTAGCTGAATGGTTACGATAGAAAAATCCAAATTCCAGTGCGATCGCTAATAGTAGACCCCTTGCCAAAATAGTTTTATGGGTTACATTCAGCAGTCAGCAGTCAGCAGTCAGCCTTGGCCTGTGGTTGATAGCGGAATTGCCTTGGTTTGATGATACAGATCTTGTAGCCAAAAGCGAGTGGGGTGAACCCCATCAGTGCCATTCGGCTATATCATCTATATCATGATGATGTGACTGTTAAAGATTTAGTCAAGCTCATGGGTAATCTACGACAAAGCCAAACGAGACAGACACAAGCTCGAGATCAGTCAATAGTATCGGGAAGTAGGAAGCCAACATACCACCCAATCGAGGAACTGCAAGGGATAATCGGCAACCGAGCACTGGGTAATCTAATTAAATCCCAGCAATACAAATCTGGAGAAGTTCATCGTTCCCAAGATCCTCTGCTGAGTAGTGTTTCCTCTGTTAGTGGGCAGTCAATCCAGCGAATGCCAATGTTTAGGGGACTTTCCCATGAGTTAAGGGGCAATTGGCAGCAGGGCAATCCAGTACAGGCGAAGCTAACTATTGGTGAAGCTGGGGATAAGTATGAGCTTGAAGCTGACCGAGTAGCATCGGAAGTAGTGGACCGGATTAATGCACCAGTTTCTAGTTTGTCAACTCAACATCAGTCGATTCAAGCTCAAGGTCAGCAAGAGGAACTCAAGAGGAAGCCAATGGTGCAGCTTCAATCCATCGAAGGTGGAATGGCGGCTACCCCAGAGTTAGAAAGCTCAATCCAACAGGCAAGGGGGTCGGGGATGCCGATCGCCTTAAGTATCCGGAAACCAATGGAACAGTCGTTTGGGGCAGATTTTAGTGGAGTCAGGGTTCACAATGATGCCCAATCTGACCAGTTGAATCAATCTATTCAAGCTCGTGCTTTTACTACAGGTAAAGATATCTTCTTTCGGCAGGGGGAATATAACCCTGGGAGTCGAGGAGGGCAGGAGTTAATTGCTCATGAATTGACTCATGTGGTTCAGCAAAAGAAAGAGATACTAGGGAGTAGCGGGAGGAAGATAATACAGCGGGCGATTGCTATAGAGGCGGAATCAGATAATGAAATAAAAGTAGAAAGAAAAGACGAAAATAAAAAAGACTGCTTTACTCAAATAAAAGATACTAAGAAAGCGTTAGCAAAAAAAGGCAAAGTAGCAATAACAAGCGACAATGGCAATCTAGAATTCGTCACTGATCCGATGAATAATTCGGACGAAATAAAGGCAGCACATACAGATATGAAAAATTTTCTCAATGAGAATAAGAAAAGAAAAAATGATTTGGTGAATCAAGGCGATAATATAGGTGGTTTTTTGTTCTCAGGAGAAAAGGTGGCTGGCATGCCCTATCAAATAAGATATGTAGCAGAAGAGAGGAGAGATGCAGAAAAAGCGAAGTTTGTTCCACAGGCAACCCTAGACATACCGTTTAAACATTTTGGCTATTACATAGATCTATTAGCGGACAAAAACAACAAAGATTATCGCCAGTTGATAGGAAAGAGCGCGGCAGAAACAGCGCAACTTTTGAAATTAAAATTAAACGAAGAGATCATAGAAGAGACGATCAATCAGACAGATCTGAAAACTATAGACTCCCAGGAAGACTATAGAGCCGTAATAGGCTATCTAAAGATGCTCCTCATGGCACTAATCGAAACCTTTGATGCAAACACAAAAGGAAAAGAAGAGGATCCAAAATATGCTTTTGCTACAATGCCGAGAAATAGGTTTAGCGAAATGTATGAACAATTAAAAGCAAAGGATAGCATAGACCTAGAAAAGATCTTAGACATATTTAGTAAGAAAGTGCTCGAAAAAAGGAATCAACTAGAAATATTACCTGATATTTTTAGTAAAGGTCTTTATGACGAAACAGGCAAGAAAGTCGAAGAGTCTAAACAACCTACAGTATCATCATGGATTTCTAGTATCAAGAATCCGTTGCCAATGGATTTCATTCAACAGGAAATTGATGAGGGTAAGGATAAGGATAAACAGGGGAATGAATGGTTATCAGATGTTTTGTCACCCCCAGAAGGATACAGAACCAAAAGGGAGGGATTGGGAGCCTATGAATTAAATGAACAGGGAGTGCCATTTTTCGAGCTTAGGGATTTCATGAGTACCCGTAGCAATAAAAACATCCCATCAGCGCAGAAGATCGAAGACATCATGGCAAATGCCGAAAAACTATTCGAATTCGGAAAAAAGTTTTTGCCAAGTGAGTCGAAACTAGACACGAACTTCTCAAGTGCTGTAGATGATGGACAGGCGTCTACAGCAGCTGAATATAGTCCAAAAGCGAAAAGATTTAGATCAGCAGAACAAGATCAAGAATAGATAGTTGCAAAATATCACCAAATAATGGAGTAGTGCGAAGCTCTTGTAGGGTGGGCAAATGGACATGATTCCTAATTAAATTGCCAAACTCTCATCATTTGCCCACCCTAGTGCGATCGCTTTTGTAGGGTGGGCAAACGGACATGATTCCTAATTAAATTGCCAAACTCTCATCATTTGCCCACCCTACCCCTGCTCTGTTGTTGCTTGAGTTAACTAGGTGAGCTATGCCACGTTGGTAGGGATGTAGCGCGGTCTTGAGGTGAACCCCCTCAGTGCTATTCGGATATATCATGATGATGTGACCTTTGCCGACTATTTAAGATTGAGTCAAGCTCATGGGTAATCTACGACAAAGCCAAACCAAAAAGACACTAACTCGTGATCAGTCTCTTGTATCGGGAAGTAGGAAGCCAACATACCACCCCATAGAGGAACTGCAAGGGATAATCGGCAACCGAGCACTGGGTAATCTCATTAAATCCCAGCCAGACAAGTATGGACAAGTTCATCGTTCCCAAGATCCTCTGCTGAGTAGTGTCTCCCCTGTTAGTGGGCAGCCAATCCAGCGAATGCCAATGTTTAGGGGACTTTCCCATGAGTTAAGGGGCAATTGGCAGCAGGGCAATCCAGTGCAGGCGAAGCTGACTATTGGTCAAGCTGGGGATAAGTATGAGCTTGAAGCGGATCGAGTAGCATCGGAAGTAGTGGACCGGATTAACGCACCAGTTTCTAGTTTGTCAACTCAACATCAGTCGATTCAAGCTCAAGGTCAGCAAGATGAACTGATGAGGAAGCCAATGGTGCAGCTTAAATCCATCGAAGGTGGAATGGCGGCTACCCCAGAGTTGGAAACATCGATTCAACAGGCAAGGGGGTCGGGGATGCCCATCGCTGAGAGTATCCGGAAACCAATGGAACAGTCGTTTGGGGCAGATTTTAGTGGAGTCAGGGTTCACGCTGATGCCCAATCTGACCAGTTGAATCAATCAATTCAGGCTCGTGCTTTTACTACAGGTAAAGATATCTTCTTTCGGCAGGGGGAATATAATCCTGGGAGTCAGGAGGGGAAAAAGT
>NZ_JAAHHE010000515.1:0-3694 GCF_010692525.1 Moorena sp. SIO3B2 | reverse complement strand
TATTTTTTGTCGTTTTACCGAAAATACTTTTAGACTGTGACAAGTAATTTTAATTCAAATAAAACCGTAGTTGTTGCTAAATCGGATAGGGCTGACTACACAACAATTGGCGAGGCGATTAAAAATGCCCAACCTGAAACCAGAATTTTAGTAAAGCCAGGGATTTATAGAGAAAGTATTGTTATTGATAAATCTCTAGAAATTTTAGGAGATGGGAAAGTCTCCGATATTGTTATTGAGGGCACTAATCTGAACTGCATTCTGATGCAAACAGACTATGCAATAGTGCGAGGCTTAACTTTGCGAGAATGCAGTGTAGGTGTGTGTGTCCCCAAGGGACAGTTAATTCTTGAAGATTGTGATCTGACCGCCTATGACTGTGGTATAGTTATTTGTGATTCTAAAGCAAATCCCATTATTCGTCGCTGCTGTATTCATGATGGGCAAGGTAACGGGATTCAGATTCAAGATAATGGTCAAGGAGTAATAGAAGACTGCGACATCTATGGCAATACTTATCTAGGAGTGCAGATCACTACAGGTAGCAATCCCATGCTCCGTAACTGTCGTATTTATGATGGTAAAGGAACCGGAATTTGGATTACAGACAATGGATTAGGAACCCTAGAAGACTGCGACATCTATGGCAATACTTATCCAGGAGTGTCTATTGATACAGGTAGCAATCCCATTATCCGTAACTGTCGTATTTATGATGGTAAAAGTTTCGGAATTTGGATTACAGACAATGGATTAGGAACCCTAGAAGACTGCGATATCTATGGCAATACTAGTCTAGGAGTGGGGATCACTACAGGTAGCAATCCCATTATCCGTAGCTGTCGTATTTATGATAGTAAAAGTTTCGGAATTTGGATTACAGACAATGGATTAGGAACCCTAGAAGACTGCGATATCTATGGCAATACTGATCCAGGAGTGCAGATCACTACAGGTAGCAATCCCACGCTCCGTAACTGTCGTATTTATGATGGTAAAGGATACGGAATTTGGATTAAAGACAATGGATTAGGAACCCTAGAAGACTGCGATATCTATGGCAATACTGATCCAGGAGTGCAGATCACTACAGGTAGCAATCCCACTATCCGTCACTGTCGTATTTATGATGGTAAACAAACCGGAATTTGGATTCAAGACAATGGATTAGGAACCCTAGAAGACTGCGACATCTATGGCAATACTTATCCAGGAGTGTTTATTGATACAGGTGGCAATCCCATGGTCCGTAACTGTCGTATTTATGATGGTAAACAAACCGGAATTTGGATTACAGACAATGGATTAGGAACCCTAGAAGACTGCGACATCTATGGCAATACTGCTCCAGGAGTGTGTATTGGTACAGGTAGCAATCCCACGGTCCGGCACTGTCGTATTTATGATGGTAAACAAACCGGAATTTGGATTCAAGACAATGGATTAGGAACCCTAGAAGACTGCGACATCTATGGCAATACTGCTCCAGGAGTGTGTATTGGTACAGGTAGCAATCCCATGGTCCGTAACTGTCGTATTTATGATGGTAAACAAATCGGAATTTTGATTCAAGACAACGGATTAGGAACCCTAGAAGACTGCGACATCTATGGCAATACTGCTCCAGGAGTGCAGATCACTACAGGTAGCAATCCTACTATCCGTAGCTGTCGTATTTATGATGGTAAACAAATCGGAATTTTGATTCAAGACAATGGATTAGGAACCCTAGAAGACTGCGATATCTATGGCAATACTGATCCAGGAGTGTTCACCGATACAGGTAGCAATCCCACGCTCCGTAACTGTCGTATTTATGATGGTAAAAGTTTCGGAATTTTGATTATAGACAACGGATTAGGAACCCTGGAAGACTGCGACATTTATGGTAATTATTATGACGAAGTGGGGATCACTACAGGTAGCAATCCCACTATCCGTCGCTGTCGTATTCATGATGGTAAAAAAGACGGAATTTGGATTACAAACAATGGATTAGGAACGATAGAAGACTGCGATATCTATGGTAATACTTATCGAGGAGTGCAAATATCGAAAGGTAGCAATACCACGATTCGTAGCTGTCGTATTTATGATTGTAAACAAAGCGGAGTTTGGATTACAGACAATGGATTAGGAACGATAGAAGACTGCGACATCTATGGCAATACTTATTCAGGAGTGCAGATCGATAAAGGTAGCAATCCCATGCTCCGTACCTGCCGTCTTTATGATGGTAAACAAACCGGAATTTTGATTATAGACAATGGATTAGGAACCCTAGAAGACTGTGACATCTATGGCAATACTTATCGAGGAGTGGAGATATCTAAAGGTAGCAATCCCACGCTCCGTAACTGTCGTATTTATGATGGTAAAAGTTTCGGAATTTTGATTATAGACAACGGATTAGGAACCCTAGAAGACTGCGACATCTATGGTAATACTTATTCAGGAGTGGTTATCTCTGAAGCTAGCAATCCCACTATCCGTCGCTGTCGTATTTATGATGGTAAAGGAAACGGAATTTGGATTAAAGACAATGGATTAGGAACCCTAGAATACTGCGACATCTATGGTAATACGAGTCTAGGATTGCAAATTAATAATAACAGTAATCCTACTCTCCGTCGCTGTCGAATTGAAAAACATCCTTTTCCAGGAATTCAAATTGAAGAAGGATGTAATCCATTGTTTCGTCGCTGTATTCTTAAGAGTAATAGACCATTCTATTTAGGAATTGCTGGTATACTAAGTCTTTCTATTGCCATACCTGTAGCTATAGCTAGGGGTTTGGTAATTACTCCCACTATAGCTGTAGCCTTAGCTGTGATTGGATTTGTATTTTACAAACTGCGTAAAAATAGGTTTAATAAACAATATATTATCGAAATAATATCTCTCACCCTAGTATTAGGTGCAAATTTAGGATTAACTTTTTTGCTAAGTTTTAATATTTATAGCTGTTTAGCTTCATTGGTAACGGGTTGGCTCTGGCAAAGTAGGCTTTTTAAGCCACTTTTTAAGCAATCTAAGTTAATATCTAAGTATCAGATTAATAGATTGCCTTAATGAAATTATTTTTCCCTCAACTATGTCCTAAATTTTGAGGCATGATCAGTTTTAAAGACTGGGCAATTATCAATAAGCATAAGTTAATAACATGAGGTGAATTCGGACTTTTTCAGTCCAATTCGTTGACTGTCGGAAATTTCAGCAATTTTTGATGATCGTGCATACGCCTTCAGCCGTGTTGATCGCGCTATCATTCACATTGGCAAGCTTAAGCTGTGGATAACTATAGCGCTAGTTAAGGCTTTAGCCCAATTAGTTTGCTATCGTGAATTTTAACAATTTGGGATGATCGCGATCGCATAAGCGCGGAAGCTGAGGCCTTTGGCCACGCTTTGCGAACGCTTCATCGCGTAGCGTGACTGCATTTCAATCGCACTAGCAATCACAATGCGCGATAGTTATCGAAAATTCCAGCAATTTTGGAGTCGGCGCGATCGCATAAGCGCGGAAGCTGAGGCCGTAGGCCACGCTTTGCGAACGCTTCATCACGTAGCGTGACTGCATTTCAATCGCACTAGCAACAGCAACAAAGCCGTGAAAATCCTTTACTGTCAGAAATTACAGCAATTTGGGATAATCACAATAGCGTTAGCTTGAGCAACGCGCGATAGTTATCAAA
>NZ_JAAHHE010000514.1:0-3702 GCF_010692525.1 Moorena sp. SIO3B2 | reverse complement strand
TTAATTAAAAAACTTACTGTATCATCAGACTCGGCCATCTCAAGTATCTTATCCAGGCGCTTTGATTCTATTTCAGTAAGCTCTGACTTACTTACTAAGTGATAATATTCGGTCAAAACTTCTTTGTATGCTTGCATCTCTTGTTCTTATATATTCATAAGGTTTCTGGAATTTAAAGCTTGATTATTATCTATGACTAACCTTCATGCTGGTCTTTTTTATTTAAAAAATCTTTCCCTTAGACGTTTTAATGCTCGTTCACCCCTTTTTCTTGCAGCATCTTGTTTAATATCTAAACGTTCGGCAATACTCTTCCATGATAAACCTTTGACTATTCTTAGAACAAGTATTTTTCGTTCTTCAGGACTTAAGTCTTCAAAACTACCAATTAATTTTTCTATTTTTTCTTCGATTAAACTATTGCTGGGAATCTTGGGAATCAGATCTGATTTAATTTTACCAATAAGTTTTAATTTTATTTCTTTATTTTGTTTTTCTGTTTTATAGTATTCTTGAATAATCTTAAAAGAAACACGATTCAGGAAACCTGGAATATTTACAATTGAAATTTTATCCTCAATAATTTTTTTTCGTGTACGAATATATGCTTCTACCAAAATTTCACTTTCATCCAACTTCCCATCTAGTTTGAATTGACGAAGAGAGCGCTTGATAAAAAACAACAGTTTGCGTGCGCTATCATTCCTCTTGTCTGAAAGGGCATCAACCACCACTTCATTGAGTAAATTGAGTAGGTTGTAGTTGGTAATTTCTTCAGGATCCTTCATTGTTGAGCCATACTAGCCTTTCTATAAATATTGTGCTTGAATAATAACAAAGTGTGACACCATGAGCGCTGGTTGACTGACAAAAGTCAGACCCCAAATCTCAAACCCCTTTCTAGATAGGCATTTCCGGCTTGCAGAAAAATGTACTTATACCAAATCCGTTTGTCAAAACCCCTTTATAAAAATCGACAAAATCTTTGTATGCCAGGAATCTATGGCTATGCGGATAAGGGGGGTGTGGGAACAGGATTTGGTATTACCACAGATTCGGAGGGGTGACTCTCTGGCTTGGGTTAACAGATCAACCCCGGATTCTGAAAGTTGCTACCAATGGCTAGATATTGGCTGGGGTCTAAAGTTATTCGTGATTTGACAGTTTGTGGTTATTTTTTGTTTTTCGTCAAGTCTCCCTGATTGAAGGTTTTAACATCACAGGCACTAAGACTTTAAGCATCTGACCAACTGTTCAAAGCAAAACACCAACTGCCTGGATTATCGCGGCTGCGCTACCTCCGTATTGCAGTAGAGCTATTGTCTCAGAAGATCCCACAGGCAACATTCCGCTCGATGGAGAGGTATTAGTAATGATTTGGTCTTGGGGTTGCATAGTAGTTTTCAGGAATTGATTAAAGTTTGGGCTATATATTTATGTGGCGCATCTTGGAGATTCTGTGACAATCCCATTGAACTATTAGAGACTGTGAATAATTGCTGCGTAGGTTTGCCGTTCTCTAATTCTGGGAAACCCAACACCTGAAAAAACCTAAAATCCTAACTTTTGCACCGCCCGTCGTTTCGTCTGCTCACCGAGTATATCATATTTAGTAGTGGTCACAGGAGACACATGACCCGTTAACTTCTGAACTGTGACAATATCAACTCCCGCATCCAACAAGTCACTATAAAACTTTCTTCTACAATCATGGGGACTAAAGGACTCAACCCCCGGAACCTGTCTGTGGCCTAACCTACTTTCCATCACAGACGACTAGACCGATGTTGTTCTCGGACGCGATCGCCTTTGGTGTAGCACAGCTGATCGGAGTAACCAACTCTATAGTGGTCAATTCCGCCTGCCTTCCCGCTGCTTCCACCGCTCCCGCCTACAACTATACCTTAAGATATACCCAAGACCATACCAAGGTCGAAATTCCAAAAACCGGTAATAGTACATTCCCGATGGATGGTTACTCTGAGCTGACCCATCGACATAGATCCTTCCAAACCAAAAATATCTCAGTGAAAACCGTACACACTTGGGTTTGGGAAATCCAAGCATAAAAACAAATATTTCTATCCCACTTGAATTTTTGGCATTGCTGAATCAAGTCATGAATAGGAGTAGGGTGGGTGCATATCATATTTGTAAAAAAGTTGCTAGTGGTGCTTCAGGGGGGCCTCATTTTCCGCCTAGTAGCCAGGCTTTGGATAGCCCGCCCCGTAACGCACCACCGTGTCAAACAGCAAAAATGAGATGCACCCAGTAGGGTGGGCATCCTGCCCGCCCGAAAATATCAGGAACGGGCAAGATGCCTATTCCTGAAAACTCTTAAAATCATTCCATAGTCAGCAAAGTCCCTTTTTCCCTAAGAAAGCTTCGTCAGGAACTCTAAAAATGTTTTAGTTCTTGGTGTTAAGAGGGTGCGGCGATAGGCATCTGCGGCTTTTTTAATTCCTTCTGCTTGAGTGGGATAGGGATGAATTACGCTGGAAAGTTTACTCAAACCAATCTTATGGACAATTGCTGTAGTCACCTCAGAAATCATTTCCCCTGCATGATTTGCCACAATAGTTGCTCCCAGGATTTGATCTGACCCCTTCTTGTGGTGAATTTTTACAAATCCCTCTTCTTCGCCATCTGCGATCGCTCGGTCTACAGTACTAAAGGGAATTTTAATAGTATTAACATTAAACCCTTTTGCTTGAGCTTCATGTTCATACATCCCGACATGGGCAATTTCTGGATCAGTATAGGTTGCCCAAGGCATCACCAAGTTACTCAGTTTATATTTACCGAAGCCAAAGGGAGAAAATAGAGTATTCTTAATCACAATCCGTGCTGCTGAATCCGCTGCATGGGTAAACTTCCAGTCCATGCAAATATCACCAGCAGCATAAATTTTAGGATTGGTAGTTTCAAGGTAATCATTCACCTTCACTCCTTTACGCTGGTCATACTCTACCCCGACCAGTTCCAAATTTAACCCTTCCACATTGGGCGCACGTCCAGCACCAATCAAAATTTCATCTACCGTGACCGACTCTTGCAAACCAGTGCAGCTATTGAAGTGTAAAGTTTTACCTGCTTCTGTCTTCTCGACCCGGTTCAATTGGGCACCCAGGACTAAACGGATACCTTCTTTTAAAAAGACTTTTTGAACAATATCAGCGGCGTCAGCATCTTCTTTATTTAAAATGTGAGAACCGCGATGGAACAGCACTACTTCACAACCTAAACGGCGGAAAGACTGAGCTAATTCACAACCAATTGGACCGCCACCAATAACAGCTAGTCGATTGGGACGTTCCGTGAGAGAAAATACCGTTTCATTGGTGAGATACCCCGCCTCTTCCATGCCCTCAACTCGGGGTCTTACTGCTCTTGCTCCTGTAGCAATTACCGCTTTCTTAAACTTGAGGGTAGTATCGTTTACTTCAATGGTATCATCACCGGTAAACCGACCATTGCCTAAAAATATATCTATACCATAGGTATCTTTGAAGCGTTGAGCAGAATCGTGATGGCTAATCCCTGCTCGTAGCCGACGCATCCGTTCCATCACTGCAGGGAAGTCTACTTCAATATTATCTGGAACTTTAACCCCAAAGGCTCCGGCATTGCGCATCTCAGCCACTACCCGAGATGACCGAATCAAACACTTGGAGGGGACACAACCTACATTTAAACAATCCC
>NZ_JAAHHE010000513.1:0-3703 GCF_010692525.1 Moorena sp. SIO3B2 | reverse complement strand
TGATGCAAAATGCTGGTGCCGATGCTGCGATCGCATCCCTGTGGAGCGTGGATGACAAAGGTACCCAAGTCTTGATGAATAAATTTTATGAGGTCTTAAAACAGGGGAACGTTACTAAAGCCGAAGCCCTCCGACAAGCTCAAATTGCTTTAATTACCAAAGTAGAGTATGGTTTGGAGCATCCCTATTTTTGGGCACCGTTTATTTTAATTGGGAATGGATTATAGCAGTTTTTAATTGGGTGAGGTATAGCAGAAGTCAGAAGTCAGAAGTCAGAAGTTAAACTCAAGCCAAACTGTAGTTTGAGACTTTTGTCATGTCCTAATTACCCTGGCGACTGCTATACTTACGCCCTTTAGGTTCCTATTTGGTTGAACTGATACAGAAAAAGCCTAGACCCAAAAGCTACCCTCTCATGGATCAGGCTTTTTCTTGTGTCCTCAAGGCCAATCTTCCTGGTTGATTTGGCTTATTTCAGTTTGCCTAAATTCCAGGTCTAATCAAAAGGTGTAATGGGAATATAAACCAACTCTGCCCCCAAGAACTCTTCTGCACTGGGAGCACGAACCCCCTTCGCACCCTTCTGCTTAAGTTGCAACACTAAAGACACTTTTCCATCCTTCAAAACCCTCTCCGGCAGGGGAATCGTGTAAACTCCCGAAGGCTGGCCTGGCCTCACCCCAAAAGGAGAAACCGTCCCTAGAATTCTACCATCCATCGACCGCACCACAATACTGGAACGGCGAGGTAGAACCCCCGCAGAGATCCTTACTCTGACTGCCTCATCGTGAGCTGGAGTGCGGGGCAACGCCAAGGTCACCTGCCCCGCCAAATCAGCAGCGTGGGAATATTGAATCCCTCCCCCAAGAAACAGACATAGACTGGCAAAAATTACTAAAGTAAAGCGCTTCAGCATCATTTCCATAACAGTAGTGTCCTAGAAGATTTTGATATTCACAGATTCAAGGGTTGCCTCTAAGGAATCCCACCTGATCCTCTTGCTATCCGGCACAAGGCCGACTTGTAAAGGTTGATCTATATCTAGATCTAGTTTCTTCTTCTTAGCCAAAGCCTTCAATGCACGAGTCAGTGGAAGGGTGAAGGTTACAGGACCGCTGTGGTGGAGTGTGCCGAACAACTCCAACGCTCCTACAAGGTGAGTTTTATATAACCCAATCCTGTCTTGTCCTTCTGGGGAATTGACTAAAACGTTAAATCTAACATCCCGCAAATTGGCTGGAACGTTAATTGTAATTTCAGCAACAATACTTGTAATTTCAGGAACAATACTGGATCCATTGCTGCTTGCCACAGCGGCTTTAAGGATCTCCTGAGGAACTTTAACATTCCTCTTGGATAACTGCTTGAAGTTCAACGAGCGACTGATTTTTTCACCAGAAAAGACTATTGGCTCGGTCCTGACCTTCTGGTATGCTGAAAGCAGGTCCTCACCAGAGCCAGGCTGATAGAAATAATTGAAGTCGCCAATCGTAGCATAATCCCCCGCCGTATTTGCCTGAACTTGATTACCATTCTCATCAATGAAAAACAGGAAGGGTTCTGCTTGCCATTTGGCTAGTTTTTCACCTTTAGGTAGGGTCGGAAAACCCAAATTTTCTTGCTTACGGGTCCACACATCCCATAGTCGATCTATATTGCAATGATGCATGAAGAAAATCGGATCGACAGGGGACAGAAATTCCTCCATGAAACCACCGATGTTGTTGTGGACGAGGTTATGGGGTTGACCCTCAAGAACGGCGAAACTAGTCTCTTGGCTATTATGGCACTCGGCGACAGCACTACCGAACTCTATGAAATTGCTGGGAGCAAGAGCTTCTTTAATAGTATCTTTTGAGACTGCTATACTGGTGTGATAGTCGAAATCAGAGCACAGCTCGGTTAGCGCACGAGCATAGTCGTCAGGGTAGAACATCGGAGCCTTTGGGTTTTCTATAGCTTGCCAAACATCATCAATTGAGCAGTATCTACGCAATTTCTGTTGACATAATTGATCTGTAGATAGGGAGTTCCAAAAATCACTCATGGGATCTTGGAACTGTTGCTTAAAAGTTTCGTAGCTGGAAATAAAGGCTTCATGGGAGGGATTAAGTACCCCCTCAAAAAAGACCTCTGGAATAGAGGGTTGCTCAGTCCAATCCCAATAGGGCAAAGCAAAATTGGGGTCGCCACTGAGTTTGCGGCAGGTTTTCTCAAACCAACCAAGATAGCCTCGGTGCCAGGGCAGGAACCACCAGTTGCCGTGGGGGCAATCGAGGATATGAATAAAGGCGTTGCGGTACCAGTTTCGAGGATCGGAGGGCGGCAGCTCCAACATTGCTTTGATTGCTTTTTTATAACTCTTCAGGGGTGCTGATGGATCTGATAAGTTGCGGCGGATATAGGTGGTTGTTTGGGCAGAGGCCTGTCCTATGGGCAATGTTGATGCCAAGAGGATACTGCCTGTACCAACAAGAAAACTTCTGCGGGAAAGTCCTGTTAAATCTTTGTTATCTGTCATGACTCTAATGAGATAGTTACAAGTGAATGACAAGTTGTCATTTGACATCTTGTAATAATACTACTATATATAGCAATTTCATATGAGTCATAAAATATAGTGGCCTTAGCCAACGCTATAACCCAAGCCCTGCAATAATTTCAGATTTTGCCGATTTTACAACTGATTTATAATTGCTATGTGTAGGTATCGGGCGAGCAGCTTGTACGCACCATGGAAACTAGGAATTCTTAATCAGGGGGGGACACAACCGTTGCTCATTTAACTCCTTATCCCCCCATCTCCCCACACCTGGGATCACCTCCCACACTTCCCTCTCTTACCCCGACTCCCTAATCCCTCTGTTAACCTAGAAGACAGAGCTGATGGGAGGTTAAGGGATGCCGTCAATCTTTCCCGGTATGGATCCGTATTTAGAGCATCCGGATTTATGGCCAGAAGTACATCATTGGTTGATTAGTTTAATTGCTGAGTCTTTAATTCCTCAGGTACGTCCGAAGTATAAAGTAGCTATTGAAAAGCGAATTTATCAGGTTAATAAAAGTAACCAAGATGACGTCTTATTAGTGGGAATTCCTGATGTTACTGTTAAACGTCAACCGAATACTGAAGATTCTTCCAGCTCTAAGGTTGCTGTTGCGTCACCAACCACAAAACCAGTAACAGTAATGGTTCCTATGCCTGAACAAATCAAGCAAGGGTATTTGGAAGTAAGAGATATGACTACCGGTGCTGTGGTAACCGCTATCGAAGTTTTATCTCCAGTAAATAAGCGCTCTGGTGAAGGGAGAGAAACTTACCTAAAAAAACGCCAACGGGTGTTAGGAAGCTTGACCAATTTAGTGGAAATCGATTTGCTCAGAGGCTGGAAACCAATGCCACTCTTAGATAATACTATCGATAGCGATTATCGTGTTTTGGTTAGTCGAGAGGAGCATCGTCCACGAGGCGAATTGTATACTTATAATCTCCCAGAGCAGCTACCAGCTTTTTCCCTACCATTACGTCCAGAAGATTCTGAAGCGATAGTAGATTTACAAGCTATAATTAATAGCGTTTATGAGCGAGGGGGTTATGATTATCAACTCGATTATGACCAAGAGCCAGTACCAGCTTTATCAGAAACAAATCGGATATGGGCTAAGGAATTGTTGAAAACTGCTATATAGCAATTTTCATAGT
>NZ_JAAHHE010000512.1:0-3705 GCF_010692525.1 Moorena sp. SIO3B2 | reverse complement strand
CAGATCTGACTTTTTGGTGGGCAAAATTCCTAGAGTTTTCCCTACAGCTGATCTGTGCTCACCTTTTGCCCACCCTACAGGATCTAAATTCTAAATTCTAAATTCTAAATTCTAAATTCTTCATTCTTCATTCTAAATTCTAAATTCTAAATTCCTTGGGAAACAAAACCAGCCCAAAAGAAAGGATGAGCAAAGGGAAAATCCTCCTTACTCAAAGACTCCAAACGCTTTTGCTGTATCTCGAATTTATCGACAATTGTGACCCACTTATCCAACTCTTCCTCATCTCCCTGATCCTTAGCATTCTGTTTAGCAGCTTTGGCTTCTTTTAACTTTTGTTCCAGATGTTCCGTTAACTGAGTCTGATAGTTATCAGCAAACTCCTTTCCGGTTAAATTGCGCAATTTAATTTGCCCTTGCTGTAGTGCTTGACAACGGCTCATCCCTGACCGGCGGCCATGGTAGTAAAAAATCGCTAATAAAGCACTGGCCAAATCATCTACGGACCACTGGGTACTAACCACACTCCTGGCTCCAGCACAGAGAAAACCCGTAGCTAGACTAAGCAAGTCATCAGTAACTTTGGTAACAGTGAAATTAACCTCGCAGGCTGAGGCAAAAACTTCGGAAAGATTGGGCATGCGCCAACCAGGAGTTAAGAGTTGACCCAGGGTAAGGGAACCATCTCCTAACCGTAACTGAGATTCCAATGGTTCCATGGGGTTAGATTGGGCATGATGGCTGGAGTGGAGGATATGCACTTGCTGGGCTAAGGTGTGGTATGATTTGACTGTGGCATTCCGTCCTTGTAAGCGCTGCTCAGCAGGAACCTGATACATTTCCGCAACGGTTTTGCATTCAAAACTGGTAAAGGGCAGATCCTCCGTAGCATCTTCGACTATACCCATTTCCTGACCTGCAATTGCTGGGCGTTGGTGGCAATAGTGGAGGATTTGGCAACTGGGAACCAAGCGAATACGAAAGCGATCGCATAAATAAGTAGTGTTGGTAACAGGTTTAGTAGGAGAGGATTTGGGGGATTTGCTGGCGAAGACCATACCGCGAGTTTGGGGAAGATCCCCCCTAACCCCCCTTAACAAGGGGGGAACGATTGGGGGAAGATCCCCCCTAACCCCCCTTAACAAGGGGGGGACAATTGCGGCATTTTCTGTTAATAAACCCTGTTGCTCTGCTGTTAATAAACCCTCTTGCTCTCCCCTGTTTAAGGATAATAAATCCTCTTGCTCTCCCCTGTTTGGTAATAAACCCTCTTGCTCTCCCCTGTTTGGTAATAAATCCTCTTGCTCTCCCCTGTTTGGTAATAAACCCTCTTGCTCCCCCCTTATTAAGGGGGGCTGGGGGGGATCCACAATCGGCAACGCAGCAAAAGGAATCTGATGTAAAAATATATGAGGCACAATAATCAACTCCTCAATCCCAGTTAGATATTTTGCCACCAGCTCCTGCAACTGCAAGCGCTCAGCAAGTTCCTCAAGAAAATCCCCTATCTTCTGTTTCCATTCACTTTGTGCCTCAACATAGGGCTTGAACCAATTATTGAAGATCCAAATCTGTAAAGTTTTCCACCCCTGTCCTTGACAAGTGAAAACTTGAGGACTGGGATCCTTAAACAGGATAAAAATATGGGTATGCTCTCTTGTTGTGTAAAAACTGAGTAGAGCACTCGTTGATTCCTCGATTAACTGCTGCATTTGCTGCCAATCTAGATGCTCCACTTGAACTTGTCCTGCCAAAACCGGGTCATAGCAGCGCAGTTGTTGCCACACTTGCTGTTTTTGTGCCTCTAATGCTTGGATTTCTTTCTGGTATTGTAATAAAGCTTCCCTAGTCAAAGATTGACCAGATTGTTTCACTGCCATTCCCAATGACATGGTTTTATTAGGACTTCCTGCCAAAACTGGAACAGCCTCCGAGGCAGAACCAAAACGGAGGAGATTGATACGCCGTTGCAGATCCTCGTAGTCTTGCAAATGCTGTTTTAGTTCTGGGACAATTTCTCCCCCTTGGTAGAGTTCATTACTAGCCATCATATCTACCAAGCGTTGGGCACGAGAACGTTCAGCATATTCCACTGCTTTCTCGATCTGCCCTAAGTTGAGACAAGCTTGTACTATGTTGATATAGACGTCAATGGAATCAGCAAGAATCTCTTGGCGACGCTCCTCATCAATTGCCCAACTCCGGCTTTGTTCTACTGCTTGGATAGCTAGGGCATAGCCTTCGATAGCTAGTTGCCAATTGTTATTGTCCAGAGCAACATTACCTAAATTGCGAGCTGTTCTTAGGCAGTCGCGAGGGAAGTTTTCTCGAGTGTAGATTTCTAGGGCATTCCTAAAAGCAGTGATCGCTTGTTCGATATTATCGGTTCTATCTCCTTTTATTCTATCATAGTAGGTAGCTCCGAGATTGTGTTGAATCGTTGCCCAATCTTGGGTAAATGCGGACTTGGTATAGATTTCTAGGGCATTTTTAGAATGAGTGATTGCTTGTTCGATATTCTCGGCTCTATTTCCTTTTATTCTATAATGGTAGGCATTACCGAGATTGTTTTGAGTCCTTGCCCAATCTTGGGGAAATTCTGACTTGGTATAGATTTCTAGGGCATTTTTATGATGAGCGATACCTTCTTCAATATTATCAACTCTATCTCCTTTTATTCTTTTATAGTAGGCATTGCCGAGATTGTTTTTAGTAATTGCCCAATCTTGAGGAAATGCGGGCTTGGTACAGATTTGTAGGGCATGTTGATAACCAGTGATTGCTTGTTCGATATTATCGGCTCTATCTCCTTTTATTCTATTACAGTAGGCAAGACAGAGATTGTTTTGAGTCCTTGCCCAATTTTGAGGAAATGCTGATTTTGTACGGATTTCTAGGGCATTTTCATAATGAACGATGGCTTGTTCGATATTATCGGCTCTATCTCCTTTTATTCTATTACAGTAGGCAATGCCGAGATCGTTTTGAGTCATTGCCCAATCTTGAGGAAATGCTAATTTGGTAAGGATTTCTAGGGCATTGTTACAATGAATGATTACTTGTTCGATATTCTCGGCTCTCTCCCCTTTTATTCTATCATAGTAGGCATTGCCGAGATTGTGTTGAGTCATTGCCCAATCTTGGGGAAATTCTGACTTGGTACGGATTTCTAGGGCATTTCTATAATGAGCGATCCCTTGTTCAATATTATCTGCTCTCTCCCCTTTTATTCTTTTATAGTAGGCATTGCCGAGATTGTGTTGAGTCATTGCCCAATCTTGGGGAAATTCTGACTTGGTACGGATTTATAGGGCATTTTTACAATGAGTGATTGCTTGTTCGATATTATCGACTTTATCTCCTCTTATTCTATTACAGTAAGCATTGCCGAGATTGTTTTGAATAATTGCCCAATCTTGAGGAAATTCTGACTTGGTAAAGATTTGTAGGGCATTTTCATAATGAGCGATGCCTTGTTCGATATTCTCGGCTCTATCTTTTTTTATTCTATCATTGTAGGCAGCGCCGAGATTGTTTTGAGTGATTGCCCAATCTTCGGGAAATTCCAACTTGGTACGGATTTTTAGGGCATTTATACAATGAGCAATCGCTTGTTCAATATTATCTGCTCTCTTCCCTTTTATTCTCTCACAGTAGGCACCGCCGAGATTGGTTTGAATCATTGCCCAATCTTGGGGAAATGCC
>NZ_JAAHHE010000511.1:0-3727 GCF_010692525.1 Moorena sp. SIO3B2 | reverse complement strand
CCCTCCCAGGAGGGGAAGAGGGAATAGCGATGCGCTGCATTCAGTGCGTACGCTCTTGTAGGGTGGGCAAATGGACATGATATTTGATCTAATTGCCTTTCTCTCATAATTTGCCCACCCTACCCTACGGAATGGGTACGCTCTCATTATTTGCCCACCCTACGCTACCTACCCTACCTAAAATTTCAATCTTCTGGCTCTACACCCATTGCTCGCAATTGAGCTGCTAGACGTTCAGCACGTTGATGTTCTCGTTCAGCTCGTTGACGTTCTTGTTCAACTAGCTGTCTTTCTTTCTCAACCGGTGTAGGAATCCAATTTTCGGCTGCATCGTACCAACGCAACCAAAGTCGGTTTAACTCTTGATAGTCTCCTGACCACAATCCTAAACCTAATTCTATTTCTGGAAGCCAGAATTTGTCACCGTTGAGAATCACTTCCCGATAGCTGCTGCGCACTAACTCAAACAAGCGCAGTTTATTGCTATTACCATTGAAGACTACGTAATAGGGAATCCGTAGCATCCGTTCGTAAACTTCCCATTTAGTTGGGGGTTGGTTGGCTTGTGGCGTAACTTCTCCTAAGTCTTCTTTCTGTGTACTCGGAGAAAGTAATTCGATGGCAATAAAAGGAGTTACTCCTTCCTGCCAGATCACGTAACTCAACCGGGATTCTCTTTGTTCGTACAAACGATCCACTCCCAAGACAGCAAACCAATCGGGACGCTTATACCAAGTAGGATGTTTGAGATTGTAGTAAATATTCAGATCGCTAGCAACAAGAATTTGGTTTCTAGGATAATTGGGAGGGAAAAACGTTTTCTCCAGTAAGTCTGCTTGCCAAATATGGTATTGATCTGGCAATCCTGAATCCTCCTTTTCTTCGCTAGGTAGATCATACATTGTGGGTAGGATTTCTTTCGGGGGTCGGGGTGGATCTGTTTGTTGATACATAAGCAAAGGGAGTAGGGAGTAGGGAGTAGGGAATAGGGAATAGGGAATAGGGAATAGGGAATAGGGAGTCGGGAGTAAAATTCCCACAATTCCTACACGAATTGCTATAACTTCGATTTTAGATTTTATATTGATGATTGGGTCTACGTTGGTGCGCCCCTACTCGTGGATTCGCGCTAACCCTTGGTTTTGCCAAAGTGCGATCGCTCAACTCAGGTGGGCAAATTGACATGATCACTGATCCAATTGCCAAACTCTCATTATTTGCCGACCCTACTCTACCAGCAGATTAAAGCAATAGCTGAGCCAGTATAGCTTTTTTTTATCCTAATGAGGTACACATGATTTTTTCTGTCTTCCCTCTTATGACTCTACTGCTCCCTGCTCCGAAGTCCCTGCTCCCTGTTTCCTGTTCCCTGTTCCCTGTTCCCTGTTCCCTGTTCCCTTTAAAGTGCGATCGCGTAGCGTGGCCTACGGCCAATCGCTCTTTTCTGGTGGGCAAATGGAGATAATAACTGATCAAATTGCCAAACTCTCATAATTTGCCCACCCTACCCTACTCTCTATATGCCCTTATACTGGCAGATTAAAGCAATAGCTGAGCCAGTATAGTTTTTTTTGTCTAATGAGGTACACATGATTTTTTCTATTTCTATATTACCTCTTATTACTCTAATGCTCCGAAGTCCCTGCTCCCTATTCCCTATTCCCTGTTCCCTTGCTATAATCCATGATTAACCAAACCCAAGTATTCCCTCCCAACCCCCAATTTCAGCAACTCTTTCTGCTGTTACAGCGCTTAGACGGACTGCTAGAACAAGCTTTAGCCGCTGCCCAAGTTACCTATGGTTCCATGGCTGCAACTAATCCCTATCGGGGGATGCAAGTTGACCAGGAAGAAGTGGAACAGTTGCTGACTCGGCCACCAGGAACACCAGTATTGCAGGTAGATACAGAAACATCACAGGAGTTACCCTCTGATGCTATTCTGGAAGGCTCAGCTCTAGCATGGCTGCAAGAAACGTTTGCCCTCTCTGCTTTCGATGTCGATATTATTGCGATCGCACTCGCCCCCGAACTAGACCGACGCTATGAACGAATCTACACCTATCTCCAAGACGATATCCGGTGTAAACGACCCACTGTGGATCTCGTCCTGAATCTGCTCTGTCCAACTGGGGAAGCGAAACTAGCGCGGCGTAGTCACTTTACCCCGGAAGCTCCTCTCCTAGGTCATAGTCTACTACACCTGGTCTCGGACCCTAATCAGCTCCAGCCTACTCTGCTGGCTCACAATCTTAAACTGGATGGGCTAGTCCTGGCTCTGCTGTTGGGAGAAAAAGGATTAGATCAGCGACTGAAACCCTTCTGTAGGTTAATTGAGCCGACGATTTCCCTGGAAGAACTACCGTTACATCAGGAAGTAAAGCAGGCTTTATTAACACTGGTTGTGGAAGATTGGCAAGCAAACAAACCCCTGGCACTGTATTTTGAGGGTGCAGATACTAGTGGTAAACACCGTGCCGCCCAAGCCCTGGCCAGGGCTGTGGAAGCACCGTTGCTAACCGTAAATTTAACTCGGATTGTAGAAGCCAAAGCTGAGTTGGAGCTAACCCTGAAACTAGCTTATCGTCAAGGCTGGTTTCAGAAGGCTTTGCTTTACCTAGAAGGACTAGAAGCTCTACAACCAACTATAGAAAGTTCCGAGAATTCGAGTCAATATCTATCTCTGCTAAGAATCATAGCAGACCATCAAGGAATTACCATCCTCGCTGGTGAAAAACCCTGGAAGCCAGAGAAAACGATGGCAATCGGAATGGTTACTGTTCCTTTTCCCATCCCTGAGTTTACTGTTCGTCGCTGGTGCTGGCAGAATCAACTAACCGCAGCTGGTATTTCCCTAGACGGATCAGAGCTAAATGCTTTATGCGATCGCTTCCGCCTCAATTCCGAGCAAATTACCGATGCCGTGATCGATGCCTGTAATCGAGCCCGTTGGCGCATTGCCCAAAACACTCCCCACACTCCCCACACTCCCCACACTCCCCACCCCCCACACTCCTTTCAAAAACCCACCTTGCCCGAACTATTTGCAGCAGCCCGTGCCCAATCTGGTCATGAACTAGGTTCCTTGGCACGTCAGATTCAGCCTAAGTACAGCTGGGATGATATTGTCCTGCCAGCTAATCAAAAGACCCAGTTGCTCGAAATTTGTAATCAAGCCAAATATCGACAGCTAGTGTGGGAAGAGTGGGACTTCCAGAGCAAGCTTTCCCTGGGCAGAGGACTGAATGTAATGTTTTCTGGCCCACCAGGGACTGGTAAAACCATGGCAGCGGAAATTATTGCCCACGAATTACAGCTTGACCTCTATAAGATTGACCTGTCCCAAGTGGTCAGTAAGTATATCGGGGAGACGGAAAAAAACCTCAATCGCATCTTTACAGCTGCTGCCAATGCCAACGCCATTCTCCTGTTTGATGAGGCAGATTCGCTTTTTGGCAAGCGCTCGGAAATTAGCAGTGCCCATGACCGCTACGCCAATATTGAGGTTGGCTATCTCTTGCAAAAGATGGAGGAGTACGAAGGAGTGGCGATTTTGACCACCAACCTACGGACTAATATGGACGATGCCTTTGTCCGGCGATTACGTTTTATTATTGAGTTTCCTTTTCCTAATCTCAAAGACCGCCGCCGGATCTGGGAGCAAATCTGGCCTAGTCGTGTACCTCGCTCTGAGGAACTGGATTTAGATTTTATCGCCCGTCACTGCG
>NZ_JAAHHE010000510.1:0-3747 GCF_010692525.1 Moorena sp. SIO3B2 | reverse complement strand
GTTCTTGAGACAGCTGCTGCACTAACTGGTCTCTAAGCTGCAACTCTTCCCGCAAGTGAGATACTTCCGTTTGCAGAGCTGATCTCGATAGGGTTTCAATCTGCCTCACCATGGCTTACCACTCCAACTAAATATACAATTTCCAATAGTAGATGGCGACCGGGGGTGTCGATCACTGATCACAAAATATACTGTTGCAGCTAATGTACCATCCAAACCCGGCAATTGACCATCTAAAACTCTTGTAGGGTGGGCAAATTGACTCGAATCCAGAGGATTTGGTCAGATGACATGTATTTGCCCACCCTACCCCGATTCCCGACTCCCGATTCCCGACTCCCGATTCCCGACTCCCGACTCCCTTTGCTATAGAAGAATTGTTGTTAATAATTGTTTCTTATACGGTGCGAGTAAGTAATTCTTGGTTTAACCTGGCTTAGCATTTGTATATTAATGAAGCCCAAAGGATTCCCCAAAAAAAGTCTTTTGTAGGGTGGGCAAATCGACAGTATTCCTGATCTAATGGTCAGATTCACAGAATTTGCCCACCCTACGCCTTGTAGCAAATGCACAGGATAACGGTACTGATGGTCAGATTCACAGAATTTGCCCACCCTACGCCTGATATTGTTTTCTTCAAGGGTACAGGGGATGTAAGCATTCAGCCGTCAGCTAATGCGCTACGCGCACGCAAAGCGAACAGCTATCAGGTGATGGGGGGATGCGTCAACCTTCGACGCCGGTTTACGGCACGGTAGGGATAGTGTAAAACGAGCAGGGATTTTCAACCAGCCGTACCAGCACCCCCCAGCTTGTTTACTACCTGCCATTGATTAGCTGACGGCTGACAGCTGATAGCAGAATACTTACCAAGGAAAATAGAACAAGCTATGCGCACTACTCATACCTATAAACCGAAATATTCTCACTCTACCTCTAGGACAATTGCTCAAAAAAAGAAAGACTCCAGAGTGATTGGTTATAGAGAAATATTGGAAGCCGAGGAAAGGGAGTGGAACGCGGAAGAGGCGGTCGGGGAATGGGGAAGTATGAGTGCGAATGTGATGCGCACCTTAGAATCAGGACAATACGTGCCCGACACAGCATGGTATGAAAAGGGGCTGCAAGCAAAGCTAAGGATAGGACTGCCGGTTGATAAAAACCAGGAAGGGGCGAAGGTCGGTGGGCATATGGTAGTGCAGCCTAAAAGGAGAATGGTGCAGCGAGCAGCACAACCGTTGACGGGGGATTCGGTGACATATGGCGAAAGCTTGAGGGCATCGAGGAGTGATAATCAAAACAAAACTGGCTTGCCTGATCGCCTCAAAGCAGGCGTTGAAAACCTCTCGGGTTACTCGATGGATGATGTGAGGGTACATTACAATTCCTCGAAACCGGCACAGTTGCAGGCATTGGCTTATACACAGGGGACGGATATTCATGTAGCGCCGGGGCAGGAGAAGCATTTGGCCCATGAGGCTTGGCATGTGGTGCAGCAGAAGCAGGGAAGGGTGAGGCCGACGATTGAAGCAAAGGGGGCTCCAGTCAACGACAACCAGTGGTTGGAAACGGAAGCCGACCGCATGGGGCAAAAGGCGGCCAAAAATTGGCAAGGCGACCACCGTAGAGGCAGCACCGAAAAAGCAGAGAAGGAGAGCCTCACCAGTAGAGTGGCACGGGCTGGAAAGCCCAACAAGGCGGGCGTGGCCTCAATTCAGAGGACAAACGACGGTAAGGGAAGGAAGAAGGGAGAGGAGTTGGCAGAGAAAGAAACGACCGAGACACAATATACAATAAAAAGCAAGCTAGGTGAAAGTTCGCATCACGTGGCATACGAGCTCAATGAAACCGATGCTTGGGTCCTTCTTTCACACAAAAATGGCGAAATTAAAAATACAATTGAACAAAGGAAAAAGACCTTAAGTTGGTTTGATCAAGAGTTGGTAGGAAAAATGGGAGACAAGCCAGTTACACTAACCTGGAATAATGAAGGAGAAGTTAAAAAGATTGAAGGTGTATTGATAGAGAGAATCCATGGCGTAGAGGTCAAAAATCGGGACATATATGGTGGTATAAATTGGGAAGGTATGTTTTTAAAGGATTGGATATTATCAAATGATAAAACCAAAATTGAAAGGTTGCTAATAACAGCCAAGCAGTTCTTGAAAGGGAATTTTGATATACATGACTTCCAGTATTGGGTAACGAATGATGGAAGCTTCAAATTAACAGACGTTAAGAGCGTGGAAAAAGCCAAACAAGGTGTAGAAATCGAATCGACTAAGGCATTGAAAAATAACGTCAGTGAGCTAGAATTTATAAACAACAACTTCGTTGCAGTCCATGAGATATACACCAAGGACTCGGAATCCAAATTAAAGAAGGTAGTCGGGGATATCAAAAAAGACAAGGACAAGTCGGAGTCTGAAACAGATAACACACCAAATATAAATCCACAGGAAAAGATAGAAAACCGGGACATGTTGCCCCACAAGGACAACCTAGAGGAAAGAAAGGAATTACAAACAGAAAAGAGAGTAATAAAGGAGGATGCAATAAAGAAAAGGGAAGGGGAGCGGGTGATAATATCACTCACGAAACTGCTTAGCAGTAATGAGGAGGATCAGCTAAGTATAAAAATAGAAGCACACGAAATTCGAAAAAACGCACGGGAAGCAGAGATAGGAATATATGGTGTGCAAAGGGACATGATAGTATATGCGAAAACATGGAGAATAAAGAAAAGAAAGGAAAGGGACAACAAAGAAGTGGAAAGTTGGTGGGAAGACTCCAGGCCAGTGTGGATATTATATGATCGGAATATCGACTAAGGAAAAGGCATACAAACCAAAAAGCAAAAAAGGTGGAAAGCAAAAAAAAAATGAGATGTAAGGGAAGGTTATACGGTTCTTACCCCAGTCACCCGAGCGCTCGCGGCACAGGTAGTGCGTCCGCTCTTGTAGGGTGCGTTAATGAAATGTGTGCGGTTCGTTCTAACTAGTGCGTCCGCTCTTGTAGGGTGCGTTAATAAAATGTAACGCACCATCTATATACAAATTGAAACCAAACTATCATTAACCAATACCATGGTGCGTTACGGCTTCAACGCTTGGTTATATCATATAATCTTCTCACCCAAACCGCCTAACGCACCCTACAAAATCCCAAAATTATATTCATTCTATATCCAAATTGAAACCAAACCATTCTCAACCAATACCACGGTGCGTTACGGCTTCAACGCTTGGTTATATCATATAATCTTCTCACCCAAACCGCCTAACGCACCCTACAAAATTTCCAAATATTATTCATAAGATATCCAAATTTAAACCCATTAAATTATACCATTTGCGCTTCGGCGCACGCTACGCGAACGAGCAAAATTTTAAGCATTTTGCTGATAGCTGATAGCTTACCTTTATTTCAATTACCCCTCAACAAAAAAAAATCTAAAAACCCTTGACAAATTAATTTATAATCATTATGATTATATTTATTAACCTAAAAACAATTATTCGACTATGCCTCAAAACTCTCAGCCAAATTCAAACAATAATTCAAACGGATTCATTGTTCCGTACATTTTGAAGGGGTCTCGCGAGCAAATAACCCATACGGTGTATATCCTTAATGGCTTGGGCTACGCTCAACTTACTGACTGGGGTCCTCTTCAGCCGACGGGAAATCCAGGAGAATTTATTACGATTATGATCAGATATTGGATTTGGCGTTAAGACCTTAAAT
>NZ_JAAHHE010000051.1:11500-34978 GCF_010692525.1 Moorena sp. SIO3B2 | reverse complement strand
TAACTATCAAGTACACAGGATTTTCTCCTTCTTTCCTCTTCCGAAGTCCCTGCTCCGAAGTCCCTGCTCCGAAGTCCCTGCTCCCTAAAAACCCATAAATTTGTACCTAATTGAAGTGCAAACCGCTGTATTTCTCTAGGGCGTGTCTGCAAACCCAATAATTTAGGTTAGAGAGATTTGCGATGCTCCTTTGGAGCCGCTAAAAGCGAACGCGAGCATAAGGAAGGGAATTTGGGCAAAGCCCGACCCTAAGCAAACGTTTTGCTCAACTTGACCATAAATCTTTCTTAGATCAACAGTTAAAAGATTTATTTTTATCTATAGCAGTCAGAAAAAACATGATTTCAACTAATGGTACTTTAGCCAAAATCAAGCCCAAATATAGCCCAAGCTGGCTTTATATCTAGGGCGTGTCTGCAAACTGTTGTATGCTAATTGACACTCCCCGCCCGCTTATGGACGGGGATTCTTGTTTCATAGAGCCAACTTGCGTGAACCTTGCCGGAGTCAGGAAGAGTAGAGGTCGATTCTCCGCAAGGGTATCGGCGTTCGCCTTTGGCGTGGCCTACGGCCAAGCCGACGCTACGCGAACGGATCAACGATCCAGGTTCCAGTATGCCCCACCGTACCTTACCTTTTTTTTACATATAGATAGATACTTTTTTTATCTAATTTTTTTTCATAGACGTTGTCTTGATGCAAAGCGCGAGTGGGGGAAACCACGGCAGTCGCTCATGGTTTGAAGTTACCGTAAGACAGGCTCGCCTTAATCAATAAGTTTTAACCCTTTTTTGCATAACCTACCAACCATAAAGGCTCAACGTAATCAGGTTTCGTCTCCGGGGAGACCCCCAAGACCGCGCTGCCTCCCCAAGACCGTAATGGTGCGCTTGACCCGTAATTAAATTCGCCACGGGTCGCACCTCTGCATCGCTTAAGTCGTGCTTACCAAATTACGCAATATGTATCTGATACATATTTTTTACGTTGTCTACTTATCATTAGATAGTATTTATCTAGTTTTTGGTTTCTTGTTGAGATTTTTAATAACACGCAGTGCGAAAACTGTCAAGTTTTCACTTAAAAAGAAAGCCGTCTCTAGAAGTTACCGTAAGAGTTAAGAAGCCTTAATTAATAAGTTTTAACCCTTTTGCTCATAGCCTGCTCCCAATAAATGCTTCTTAACTCTGAGGCGCGCGTCTCCTATAAGGACGGGGCGCGATTACCCAAAATTTTTGGTAAAAAGACGCACGGAAGTAGCACAAAAACGAATGGAGATTGCTAACAGAGGCGAGTTAACCGACGAACAGTGGGAAAAGCAAAGCGCCCTTATTACCACCTCAAAAAGCTTGGGAACGAAGTTACCGTAAGATAGGGTCGCCTTAATCAATAAGTTTTAACCCTTTTACCCATAGCCTGTCGCCCATAAAGGCGACCCTATCTAAGGTTTCGTCTCCGGACTGGAAAACCAGCACATGACAATCGTTCCATCATTAATGGGATTATCACCGATCTTGAGAACAGGCGCACCCTGGAGAGATTTACCTCCGGATTACGGAATTCACAGTACAGTCTCCAGTCGGTTCTACCGATGGCGAAAACCTGGTATTTGGGATCAAATTTGGGCAGGTCTTCAACAAAAAGCTGTAGCCGTTGGGCTGATTGATTGGGAAGTCCATTTTGCCGACAGTACCGTAGTCAGAGCACATCAACATGCGGCGGTCGCAAAAGAGGGCAACAAAACCAAGCTAAGCGGCGTAGCACTTGGAGGTTTCTCTACAAAAGTCCACAAAGCGAGCTGAAGGGTTTGGAAAACCAATGGTTTTTGTCCTAACATCAGCTTGTAGTCATGACACCATTGCTTTTGATGACTTACTGACTGGAGGAAAAGTCAAAGGAATTGGACTTCGAAGACCAAAAAGTCGATTTCGCTACTTTTTAGGTGATAAAGCTTACAGTAGTCAAGCAATTAGAGAAAAACTGCGTTTTCAGGGAGCAACCCCTATTATTCCCCCCGAAAAGCAATGAGAAAAAACGAGAACGCTTCAATCGGGGTCTGCAAACGAGAACGAAATCGAGTCGAACGACTTATTAATCGCCTCAAGCAAAATCGACGAATCGCAACTCGTTATGAGAAATATGCCATCAATTATCAAGCGATGTTGACTATTGCCTCTATATTACTCTGGCACGAGAAGTGCATGGGGTCAGATCAGTCAAACGAGCAGGGATTTTCAACCAGCCGTACCAGCAATCCCGGTGCTTGTTTACTACCTCCCGTTGATTAGCTGACGCCTAAGGGCTGATAGCACCTCAAGCAGCGTGCGCTACGCGCATATGCTTACGTTGATTTTATCCTAATCAGCATCCCCTGGTGAATAAATCACACCAGGTGTGTGGTCAGGATTAATTTCAACCACCAAGTCTACTAGATTTGGGTTTCGAGTCAGGGGTGTAATAAATAATTCTGGATGGAGAGCTTTCCAAAAATAGTTGACAAAATCTCTAATTTGTGAATCTTCCATCCCTGACTTACCCTGAGCAATCATCTGTTTCTCTGCCTGTAGTCGCCATTGCTGACTGAGGCGGTAGTCAGTAGGGTAGAGTACCATCAATCGGTCTAATCGTTCCCACAGGGGTACATAAAGCCTCAGTTGCTGATTCATATCCCGAGCAAACTCTCGGTCTTCCAAGGTATGAATCGGTTCTGGAACAGAGCCATCAAACGCTTCTGGCTCAATGGGTCGAACCCCAACAAACCACCCTTCAAACAATACAATATCAATACTTTCGACCACCTCTGGAGTGATTCGGTCTCCAGCCCCCCCAAAAGCTGATTTATCAAACCGAGGCACGAGGATTTGTGGCGTAGGGGAAGGGGATCGTAATTGGTCTAATAGCTGTAAACCCAGCTCAACATCATGAGTTCCAGGGGGACCACGCCAGATCAGCCTGCGGTCTTGTTCTTGAAGCTGTTGTCGCTCCTTGTAGGTTTTGTAGAGGTCATCGATAGACAGGCTGAGAGTGCGTTCGCTGAAAGCGGGACGAAGTCCATCGCCTAATTTGTGGAGAATCACACTTAAGACTGCCGCTAGAGTGGTTTTCCCGGTGCCCTGCCCTCCTAATATGCCCTGAATCAAAGGACGTCCCAGCTGTTTACGACAGGATACCAACTCCATGGCTAAAGGAAGCCAGAGGTTCCAGAGGCATAAGAGAGTCTTTTGCTGTGTTTCAGGAGTAGTTTCAAAATACGGTAGACGGAGAATATCTGGGTAGACTATCTCAAACAAATGCGATCGCGCTTGGATTACCTGTTCACCATTATCCTCTGTGATGCCAAACGCCTTTGCCTTTAGGTGATCAGCCAGTTCCTCAGCCAAGAGTTGCTGAGATTCAAGGGGATTGGGTGTTTTTCCTGATACCCACTGCTCGAGAATTTGACCAACGCTCTTGGTGTCACTTGTCATTTATCGTTTCTCGGTCAGTAGTTGCATCAGACGTCTCCCTTGTTAGGATTCAGCAGTAATTACTCAGCAGTGATTACTAACTCATTAGTAACTGATTACTATTTTAAGAGCCAAGCTTGAAGGCTTCTAAATACATACTGTATACCAGACCAATTTTAAAAGCATTGACTACATCTGCCAACCATGAAACCCGGTCAACGGTTTGATTTAATTGGCCTTTTGGAAATTTACCGCTATAAATCAACCGGTTAACTGCTTCTGTAAAAACAATCAACATCCCAGATAGTATCCATTCCTGGCCAGTTCCTGCTGTAGTACACAGGGCTTGTCCTACCAAGAAGCCAAACAGAAAGCTAATCAGGACCATCGACAGGCGTCGCCAGGGATTAGCAAACCATAGCCCCAGCCGCGTCCATAAAAAATCAACTAAATTATTAAGACGGGTATTCTGCATCTACTACACTCGTTGAAATAAGAATAACACACGTGTAGACCATGCTATCCGTTTTTGGAATAATGATAGCCTGCTAGACCTCAATCACACCCTAGCCCATTGATGAAGTTTACATTAGCTAATAGGTTTAAAAATTGGTGGCAATCTTGGCAACAGCATCCCACCACCATCTGGACACTTTCTATTCTGTGGTTACTCCTGATCAGCTGGCTAGCTTTTTTGTGGAATTTGGGCAACATCGGTTTAGTAGATGAAACTGAACCCTTGTTTGCTGAGGCCGCTCGCCAGATGACGGTGACAGGTGACTGGATTACCCCTTATTTCAATGGTGAGACTCGCTTTGATAAACCCCCCCTAATCTACTGGTTGATGGCAATTGGTTACCGGTTGATTGGGGTGAATGAATGGGCAGTAAGACTGCCGTCAGCCTTGAGTGCGATCGCATTAACTGGATTAGCCTTTTACACCCTACGATATTATGGGATTTCCCGTCCTGCTGCCTTTACCCCTGATGTAGAGTCAAGTCAGCACAGGGATAGCAAAATCAACTCTTCCTATCGCCAGCGCCAGTTGTGGATCTGTGCCTGGATTGGTTCAACCCTGATGGCAGTGAATCTTCAAACCATTATCTGGGCAAGAACCGGTGTATCAGATATGCTACTCAGCGCCTGTGTCGGGGGTGCATTACTAAGTTTTTTTCTAGGGTATGCCCATCGAAACCATAGGAACACAGGAGCACAGGAGCTCGGAAGCAGCGAAAAAACTGTTGCTAAAAGCCCCTCACCCCCTCACAAATACCCTTGCCGTTGGTACCTAGCCTGTTATGTGCTCATTGCTCTAGCTATCCTTACCAAAGGACCAGTCGGTATCGTTCTACCCACACTAATTATTGGTGGTTTTCTGCTTTACCTGGGCAATGGCAGGGAAGTATTGCAGGAAATGTGCTTATTTAGAGGCATTGTGATTATTTTGGCTCTGACACTACCTTGGTATCTATTAGTAACCCTAGCCAATGGGCAAGCCTATATCGACTCGTTTTTTGGATATCACAATATTCAACGCTTTACTCGCACCGTTAACCGCCACGCTGGGCCTTGGTATTTTTATTTTCCAGTAGTACTAGTAGCTTTTGCCCCTTGGTCGAGCTACTTGCCGTTTGCGATCGCACGACTAAAATTTTGGCGGCGGGTGCGGTGGAGTAACTCACCCCGTTCTACTCATTTGGGTTTATTTGCTCTGTTCTGGTTTGTAGGGATTTTCGGCTTTTTTACCATTGCTGCCACTAAACTACCCAGCTATGTGCTACCCCTAATTCCAGCTGCCGCCATTCTTTTGGCTTTATTGTGGAGTGACCAACTCACCCATACTAGTACCCTTTCCTGGTCTGCCCGTGTGCCCCTTTCCCGATCCATGCTACTCAGTAGCCTATTTAACCTCTTGTTGTTAATTGCCCTTGCCACTGCCATTTTTTTGGCTCCCGAATATATCGGTAGTGGACCAGCAGCACCAGACTTACCGGAGCAGTTGCAAGAATCCGGCTTAATGGTGAGGGGAGGTATTATTTGGAGTATAACTGCTATTGTAGCAGCACTGTTGCTCTGGCGACGTTGGTTGTTTGGGCTATGGATAGTCAACCTAGTGGGATTTTTAGCCTTTCTTATTTTCGTGTTGACCCCTACTTTCTTGTTAGTGGATCAAGTGCGTCAATTACCCCTACGGCAATTATCTGCCATTGCTGTTCAAGAAAAGCAATCGTCAGAAGAATTGATTATGATTGGTTTCAAAAAACCCAGTGTGGTTTTTTACACCCAGCAACCCGTCACCTACATGAGCAAAGGTAAAAAAGCACGAAATTACATGAAAGAAATAGCAGTGACTCAGCCTTCACCTCCCTCCGTTTTGATGTTAGCTAGGAAGAAAAGGCTAAAGAAAGCCAAGCTAAAACCTGAGCAATATACTACCTTAGCTAGTCTTGGTCCCTATAAACTCATTCGCGTTTCCAAACAAGTTTTTGTTGATAAATCTAAAATTAAAAACTAAAAGTTTAGTTGTCACACTTCACACTTCACACTTCATACTTCATACTTCACAATTTTATTCAAATAACAAATTACTAATTATTAGCTGTTGACTAGTAAACCAAAATTGACATCATTATTTTACTTCTGTTGCTTAAGTTGTAATAGTTGATTTAGTCTGGGGCCGTGCTTGTCAGCCAGATTCCTCGGTCGATAATCAGGCCGCTTCATCCAGCGTTCTATTACACTCTGGTGAAGGTCATCAAAGTTATCCGAAATCTCCCGTAGCTTGCGCCCTGTGAACTTGAATAGACCCAGAGCATTGTTGAAATCAATATCATAATCAAGGTTGATACCAGTAGGAATTGCCCTTGGGTCAAACTCAAGACCAAGACCGATCTTGCCGATTGAGTCCATCATCCACTGCAGTGCGCCGTCGGACAAGCCGCTCTGCTCCTGGGAGCCACCACCGACGGAGCCGTGAACCCCTGGAAACCATACTTCACGAACAACCTGGGTCTGGGAAAGGTGGCTTTTGTCCATTGGCGTCACGTCAAAGACTTTGCGCTGCTCATCAATGGATACAGCGTGCAACCCATGCTCAATAATCGGACTCAAAGAGGTATCGTGGAATCTGTACCTCTTGTTAAACCTTTTGTCAAACCACAAAAAGGGGGATAAATTAGGGATACCAAGGGAACCAACCGTGTCCCAGCAGCCAAGCAAGGTAATGGGGACACTTTCTCCGTATTTTTTGCGGAATTCTACCATTTGTTGGTGATTGGGCTTGATATCCCGAGAGCGGTACATTTCGTAGGCTTCCGGAGCTTTACGGATCTCGGAGCGGGATAGCAAGCCTGATTTATAAATCATTCCAGCTAGACTGCGCACTGTATAAGCCCCACGGCTGAAACCGAATAGGTAGATTTCGTCACCAGGGATGTAGTTCAGGCAAAGAAAGCGATAAGCATCCTGGATATTGGTATCAATCCCTCTGCCAAAAGCGCCACCGAAAAGCTTGCTCTTCAGAGAGTCTTCTGTGCCAATTCCCTCATCGTAGAATACGATTTGTAGAACTCCGTGACTACCCAATGCTTTAACTGCCTGAGAAATCTTAACCACATTGCTTGGGTAAGTACTTGATAACTCTTGCCATGTTCCATCACAACATACCACAAGACGTTTCATGGTCTACCTCCTTTAAAAAACTTACTTACTCTTACTTACTATTTAAATTAACGTAAATACTTTCTAGCAACTCAGATTAAGCGACCGCTCCATTCATTAACCATAAGCAATACTATTGTTGGCACTTATTTTTGGTAATCTTACTATTTAATCATCCTTTTGTTAACCGTACCCAGTTTGTTGGTTTGCCGTTTTCATATTTATTTTTATGCTTGTTATTACGTTTTAACCTTGTCCTGTTTTTCGTTTAATTATTTTTAGTAAAACTCATTAAACATTACGATATTAATTAGCCACAAATATTAACTATGATTAAATATAAATGCTAAGGTAAACGTGAGATAAATCCAAATAACTTTGGCTGGATAGGAGGTGTCTTCTCCATATTAGCTTGAATTTCGAAAGAAGGCTCACGCCATAATCGTTGATTTGCCGTGGGATCAATTGCAACCAACCAATATAGCAATTATCATAGCTATGAGGTACAAAATTTCGGGATTTTAGGGAACAGCGGATCACCGGAACAGCGGATCACCTGAAGAGAGAAGAGGGAAGAGGGAATAGGGAATAGGGAATAGGGAATAGGAATGCGCTGCATCAAAACAGGGAATCAACGTCAAAAAAGACTGTACCTCATAACTGCGATCAACGCTATAAATTGGGCGAAGGGCATCCTTATGGTATAATAAACTGATCAGATAGTTAGGAATTGCTGTTGTTTGTACTTGAATCCAAAAGAGGAAGGTTCAACAAAACAGTTTGGCATCATTGGCTTTATGATCCCCACGGCTGGCTTTGTTCGCAACAAGTGTCTCCAAGACTGGATGGACAATCACGGTGTCGGACAATATGACCGACTTGCATCCCACCCCTTTAAAGGGTTGGGTTCATGAGCTGCTTAATCTGTTTCAATAACTGGGTCATTGACTGAGAATGCCAGTGTACAATCTGAGTAGCAATTTTCTCAAGCAGCAACTCCAACTGAGAATTCGAGTTACTACTGTTACTACTCTGGATTACTGGATCGTGCTGCTTAGCCTCTAATCGATGATCCAAAACCAGAATGGGTGGTCGCTCTGGCAATTGAGCAAGAGTTATCAATCCTTTCGAATGTTCTGAAGGATTAGTGAGATCTGTTAATCGAATCAGCAGCAAGTCCACACTTTTTCCCTGAATTTGACGGTATACTTCTGCCCAAGAACAGGCCACTAAGCTGCAATAACCAGCAGTTTGTAAGTATTGAATCAGTGCCTGTAGCCAAGATGTTGATGATTTTCCGGCCATTGACAACCCGTAGGATAAGTGAGAGGATTCAAGGTTCAACCTGTTAACCTGTAACGGATTACCCCTAAACTTTGTCCTCTGCTCCCCCGTGTCCATCACTAAAATGGTAGGCTTGCAACTGATTCCAGCTGCCACTTGAATGACTTGCAGTATGGCAGCCATCTTTTGTTGATTATTTGGTGCTAAACAGGGATAGACCGAAAGACCAGTTACTTGATTAGCAGCTTCTGTAGTTTGGTGATCCAGGGTTACTAGTGGTAAAGTACTCAAGCAAGGATATGATGAAAACTGATTCAAGTAGATTAAAGGGTTTATCAGTCGAGCACCATTTAATACAATCACATCTGGATTCCAAACCCGGCTCAATAACTCAGCTTGATCGAAATCATCGGCTTCGAGTACCCGATAATTGAGGTCTAAGTTTTCTAGACTCAATAGTGAAGTTAACTCATAAGTCAGTGCAGACGAGTCAGGGTTCTGGTAGGACTCTACAGAATAGCCTTTTCGCCCATCACCAGGATTGAGATAGAGAATCGTTAGCACACTACTGGTATTACTCTCATCTTTAGCCAGCCGAGACAGGTTTTCTCGTAATGCTTCCTCTTGTACTGGCAGACTTAAGAAACCATCAGCTTTGTTGTGGGTGGCCTGCTGTTTTTCGGCCTGGGTGGCTGTTACCAAAACCGGGATGTGATTAGTTTGGGCATCGGACTTTAGCAGTGTTAGGACATCCCAACCAGAAAGTTTTGGTAGTAGGGGATTGAGTAAAATAGCATAGGGTTGTAGACGACGGGCTTTTTCGATTGCTTCCGTACCAGAGCGGGCAACCACCACCCAATAGCCTAAACTCTTGAGCTGTTCCGTCAATCCTTCCAGGTAACGAGGTACAGCTTCCACAATTAACACTAAACGGTTGGGCGTCGAAGATGGGGGGTGAGACCTTGCCGTAGGGGCAATCTCTGATAGTTGCTCATCCCAATTGTCCAATTGATCAGATGAAGCGTGGGGAGGACAGGGGGGGAAGAGTAAGGTAAACTGACTACCGAGCCCTGCCTTGGAAATAAACGAGACATCTCCACCATGCAAGTGAGCTAGATGTTGTGTTAAGACTAATCCCAGACCCGTCCCCTCAAAGCTACGAGTCAGAGGCTTTTCCAGCTGTTGGAATTTCTGAAAGATCAAGTGCTGTTTATCAGCAGGAATACCAATGCCAGTGTCCCAGACCGTGAAAGCAATCCAACCTTGCCACCAATTGACCTTCAGACCAATTTCACCACTGCCATCGGTAAACTTAAGGGCATTAGAAAACAGATGGGCCAACATTTGCCGTAAACGCAACTCGTCAGCAATCAGCATCTCTAAACTTGCTTCAATCTCTAGGGTGAATTTTGTGGGATAATCTCGATTGTTGTCCTCCGAGTGTTTTGAGTCTATTTCAGAGCGAGCCTGGTCATAAGCGCGATCGCATACAGTCCGAATTGGCACCGGTTCGAGGGTAAGTTTCAGTTGACCAGTCTCCATACGGGTCAAATCGAGAATATCGTTGACCACGGTCATTAGCTTACGCCCACTCTGATAAATTAACTGCGCATAACGGGATTGACGTTGATTGAGTTCCCCTAGGGCTTGGTCTTTCAACAAAGTTGACAAACCCAAAATCGCAGTTATAGGTGTTTTCAGTTCATGGCTAATACAAGCTAAAAACTCATCTTTGAGTCGGTTTAGTTGCACTAAATCAGCATTTTTTGCTGCCAGTTCTTGGGCAAAGAGTCGTTGCTCTGTGGTATCTTGAGCCAACACTAGGTACAATTGAGAGTTAGGTGACTCAGACCGAGATATTGGAGATGGGGAATAGTTAAAAGCTACCTTAGGCTCGCAACTGTCAGTTTCTAGTCCTCCTTCCCAAAGAGCAGCGATAGCAGGTGACAGAGGAATTTTGACAAACGAGAATACCCGCTCCTGGCTGTTTGAAAGAGTTGGATCAGTTGGCGCAGCGGTTTCCTGGCAGGGGGTATGGTTTGCCCCGGTTTTCTTGACTGGTGGTGAAAAGAGCAGCACGCGCTCGTGAATAGTGGTTGCTGCTTGATAGGGAGTATCAAGAGCACAGTATTGCCCAACAGCAGCTTGTTCAGATGTTTTGTCTCCCTGGTCACAAACATTGCCCACAGATAATGGCCATTGTCCTGGAGATCGAGGAGCAGATTGGTTATGGAAGGTTGGGGAATTCTGGGTATCAGGCTGACGCCACTGGAAGTCTAACGATGTCCTAGGCTCTTCCATCGATTGCTTCAAACCTTCCTTACTGACTTCCCTCGGTACATGATTAGATAAGAGACGATTGTAAGAAGAACGGTAGGGTATCTTTTCCCTAGCTCCAGGGTTTTTCATAGCAGAGGTAGTATTCTTAGTGCCTGTGGTGCTACTATTTCCCGGAGTCCCCTCGGATGATGTCTCAATCTGCTCACGCCAGGTCAGATTCTCAACTAAAACTTTTCCCGTCGAGGTTTGTATGCTTAGGGGTAATGGCAGTTGTTCTAACAGTTGCACTAAGGGTTTCATGCCCTTGAACTGGGCACTGTAAGTTAGGGCTTCTTCCTGAGTTTTCAGTCCTGAGTTGATTCGAGATGATAATCCTAGGGAATTGGCCCAAGAACTCTTGGCTGTTAATCCATAGTGTGGGTGGTGAGTCCTGAGGGGATTAGGGTTCAGTCCCTTGGGTTGAGTACGCTTTACTATCGATTCAGAACGTTGTTGGGTGAATGTGGATGCTAAGAATTTTAACAGCAGGCAACTGTTAAGGAGTCCGATAAATTTCTGGTCCCCATCTACTAATGCCCAGTGTTCCTGATCTGGGATGGGGAATTGGTTAAATTCTCTATCCCAGTTTCTGCCCAACTCCCCTAACCCCCCCTCCCTACTTCCATGGTCTTGTAGGTAGTACCAGAATTGGTTTAGACTCAGCTTACCTGGTAGGATGGTTATGGGTTCAATGATGTTTGGCTGTATCCAAGATAGTGGTTTGTGAAGAAAACCAGTTGTCATTGTTGCTCCTGAGCTACCTACCTTAGCGTATGAGAGCAGGTGAGGCATGATCTGCCTTAGGTTAACCACTCCCACAGGATATTGCTGTTCGCTGACTACCACAATCGAGTCATGCCTTGAAGCATGAAAAATATCAAGAATAGTAGCCAAATCAGAAGTCCTTTGACAAATAGGAACTAGCTCGGCAAATTTTTGGATACTGGGAGTAGGCATCGACATAACCAATCTAGCTTCAACAGCGGTTGAGCCCTACAGTAGCAACACATCCTCCTAAAGTAGCAACAAAGGAATTCACTCAAACCCAACAGGGCATGGGCGATCCCCTAATGCTTGAAGAGCAAGTACTTTTCAATATACTGCTCAACACTGGGCATATAGTGAGGCGCGAAATCAAAATTAATTTCAATTATCAGACTGTTTCAATTCAATTTAATTTATATTAAGCTCATTGTTAAAAAAAATGTTAAAATTTTACTGGTTTAAGGACTCTTATATAGTAAGAGTAACCAGTTTGTTATTCCAGACCTGTTGTGTTGCTTTCCCAACTAACCATATGTACGCTGATCAGTTCTGATTCCCTAGCTCAATCCCTTTCTCAGGTTTTGGGTAGCGAGCAGTATATTATACACTCTACTAGCTCCGAATCTGAATTTTTCGAGGTGGTTGAGCAACATAAACAGGATCTTGATTGTTTGGTATTGCAGGATACCGACACACTTCCCAAGGTGATCCACTACTTGTACCTGCAAGGAACCACCTTACCTGCAGTATTTTTGCGGTCGGACTCCCCAGAAATCCCCCCTAGGGTTGACAGCAATCAACAGCTGGCTTCTAACCAGACGACGGATAAATTCACCGCTAGGTCTAGCGCTCATCTGTTCCATCCGGCAGAAGTCGAACTTAGTATTCACCAATTACCTGAGATTGGCGATTTCATCCAACAGGCGATGACAGAGTTTTTGTCCCTAGCTCCCGCCTGTAACTTACCCAGGTCATCTGGCCCAGTTTATCCTAACCTCGCAGTAGCTAATTACAGTTTCTTGAGTAAGCAGCAGCATCGGTTAGCTGAAAAGCTCAGGGAAAGACTTGGATACCTTGGTGTGTACTACAAGAGAAATCCTCGGCTTTTTTTTCGTAATCTATCTCTCAACGACAGGGATGAGCTGTTAGAACACTTAAGATCACAGTATCGTCAAATTGTTCTACAGTACTTTGCACCGGGAGATACCCTAAACCAAGACATCGATCATTTTGTAGAACAAGTGTTTTTTGCGGATATTTCTATATCTAAGATTGTGGAAATTCATATGGAACTGATGGATGAATTTTCCAAACAGTTGCAGCTGGAAGGGCGTAGAGAGGATATACTGCTGGATTATCGCCTGACGTTAATCGACGTGATTGCTCACTTAGGTGAAATGTATCGCCGCTCCATCCCCAGAGAACTGTAAGATCAGCATAATCGGATCAACATTGAGTAGTAAGCTTGATGGGAGGCTCTCCTAAAAAACCGTTTCCTTGAGTTCCTTGATCCCTTGTATTGACCTTTAACCCATCTTCTCCTAAACTTAAGAGCCTATGAGTTCCTATAAAAAAACTTATGTTCTCAAGCTTTATGTAGCTGGGAACACCCCCAACTCCGTCAGGGCTTTGAGAACACTGAAAACTATTCTCGAACAGGAATTCCAAGGGGTTTACGCTCTCAAAGTAATTGATGTTCTCAAGAGCCCCCAACTAGCTGAGGAAGATAAAATTTTGGCAACACCAACCTTGGCAAAAGTTTTACCGCCTCCTGTGCGAAAAATCATTGGGGATCTCTCGGATCGAGAAAAAGTCTTGATCGGCTTAGATTTGCTCTATGAAGAACTCCGTGAAGGAGATTTGGATTTCTAAATATCTTATACCATTTTAGATTAATAGTCAAGATTTAGCAAGTCAGCAACACCATTAAACTTTTTTTTGATTAAGAACATTTACTTAAGACCAATATGAATCAATTTAATCAAAATGAACTATATCAAAACTCAGTAACAACGGTCGGTGTCCAGAAAATACGGACAATGATCGAAGGCTTCGATGAAATCTCTCATGGGGGTTTACCATCTGGTAGAACCACCCTGGTCAGTGGAACGTCTGGCACTGGAAAAACTCTATTAGCCGTTCAATTTCTCTACAACGGCATTAGCAATTTTGATGAAGCTGGTGTGTTTGTTACATTTGAAGAATCACCCACAGATATCAGCAAAAATGCATCAAGCTTTGGTTGGGAGCTAAATAAACTAGTTAATGAAGGCAAGCTATTTATTCTGGATGCTTCCCCGGATCCAGAAGGACAGGACATTGTCGGCAACTTCGACCTGTCTGCCCTGATCGAGCGTATTCAGTACGCCATTCACAAATACAAAGCCAAGCGAGTTTCCATTGACTCAATCACTGCCATATTTCAGCAGTACGATGCTGCTTCTGTGGTACGTCGAGAAATTTTTCGCCTAGTGGCACGCCTGAAAAGCATTGGCGTAACCACCATTATGACTACAGAGCGAGTTGAAGAGTATGGACCAGTAGCTAGATTCGGGGTGGAAGAGTTTGTCTCGGATAATGTGGTCATTGTCCGTAATGTTCTGGAAGGGGAACGCCGACGCCGCACTATAGAAATTCTCAAGCTGCGGGGTACCACCCATATGAAAGGAGAATACCCCTTTACGATTACGGATCAAGGGATCAATATCTTCCCCTTAGGAGCAATGCGACTGACTCAACGGTCTTCCATGGCCAGAGTGTCTTCCGGAATCAACACTCTTGATGTTATGTGTGGTGGTGGTTTCTTTAAGGATTCCATTATCCTGGCAACGGGTGCCACAGGTACTGGCAAAACCTTGTTAGTGAGCAAGTTTATCCAAAATGCTTGCATACAAGGTGATCGCGCGATTTTGTTTGCTTACGAAGAATCTCGGGCTCAGCTATCTCGTAATGCATCGTCTTGGGGCATTAATTTTGAGGAAATGGAACAAAAGGGTTTATTAAAAATTCTTTGTTCTTATCCAGAATCAGCGGGGTTAGAAGACCACTTACAACGGATAAAAACAGAAATTGCTGAATTTAAACCCTCTCGCATTGCCATCGACTCTCTTTCTGCTTTAGCACGGGGAGTGAGCAACAATGCCTTTCGGCAGTTTGTGATTGGTGTGACGGGCTATGCGAAGCAAGAAGAAATTACCGGATTTTTTACCAATACCACAGATAAATTTATGGGAGCTCACTCCATTACCGATTCCCATATTTCTACAATTACTGACACAATTATAATGCTACAGTATGTGGAAATTCGTGGTGAAATGTCCCGTGCTATCAATGTATTTAAGATGCGTGGCTCTTGGCATGATACAGGTATCCGAGAGTACACTATCAGTAAGGATGGACCAGAAATTAAGGATTCCTTCCGCAATTACGAACGAATTATCAGTGGTTCTCCCACTCGGATTCCCGTCGATGAAAAGAGCGAACTCTCTCGGATTGTTAAAGGCGTTCGTGATAAGTCGGGGGAATAATATCTAGTCTTATTAAGTAAGCATTCAGCTATCAGCATTCAGCTATCAGCTTTTGAATAAAACCAGTAAGCTGTCGCGTATTTAAACTCCCTTTGATTAAATCAGAAAAAAAAACTGAAACTCTTTTAAATTCTGCCTTCTGCCTTCTGCCTTCTGCCTTCTGCCTTGGTGTTGTAGAATTTAAATGCACAACAGCTTAACCATTGGTTTAATCTCTGTTACGTCAGCTCACGGCACCTCAAGTAGCGTGAGCTTTTAGCTCACGGCACCTCAAGTAGCGTGAGCTTTTAGCTCACGGCTGACGGCTGAATGCTTACCTTATTAATCACTTCGTATTCAGGAAAATCGTTAATTGTTAATTGTTAATTGTTAATTGCTAATTCATCCTTTACCCCTTTGGGGAATTAAAAATTAAAAATTAAAAATTAAAAATTTACGCATCAAGTTTAGAACAAATTTTGAATTAATTAATTCCGGGTACAAGCCCCCACTGATTGTCATTTTGAATTAATAATTTTTAATTTTGAATTGGAGCGTTCGCGAAGCGTGACCAAAGGTCAAGCGAGTTGACTATTGACAATTTTCAATTTTCAATTTTCAATTGACGAAAAACCTTTAATGATAAGTAGTCAACTGGATACGATATGACCCTATCTCCTTCTGCGGATGGCTTCAACTCACTGTCAACGGATTTAGCAACACTGATTGACCAGCTACCTAATCTAGAAAATCGTAAATTGATCAAACGGTCTCTGGCAGTGCTAGTGCGACTAACTGGGGAAGAAATTGACCGTCTGGACTGGAAAATAATCACCGCTTCTCTAGAAGATATGGAGCGGGCATTTCAAGTTTTTTATCCCTATCGTCATGTTCGGAAAGTTACCATTTTCGGTTCCTCACGCCTTGCCCCAAATACTCCTGAATATCAGCTGGCAGCTGAATTTGCCTATCATTTAACCCAGCAGGGATTTATGGTAATGACTGGTGCTGGTGGTGGCATTATGGAGGCAGGAAACAAAGGTGCTGGCTCTAAGCATTCGTTTGGTCTGAATATTCAACTACCGTTTGAGCACGGATCAAATTCGTTTATCGCAGGGGATCCCAAGCTAATTGAGTTCAAGTATTTTTTCACTCGCAAGCTATTTTTCATCAAGGAAACGGATGCGCTTACCTTATTTCCTGGTGGCTTTGGTACTCAGGATGAAGCCTTTGAGTCTTTAACCCTTTGTCAGACAGGACGATTAGAACCAACTCCTTTAGTACTGATTGATAAACCTGGTGGCACCTACTGGAAAGATTGGGATGCTTATATTCACAAGCACCTCATGCAACGGGGTTTGATCAGGCCAGAGGATTCCAGTCTCTATACCATCACAGATAACTTAGATGTGGCTTACGAAACCATTAATCGGTTTTACCGGGTTTATCACTCTAGCCGCTATGTCAGAGATCAATTCGTGATTCGCCTCAAATCTGAGTTGTCAAACCCTGAGGTTGAACAGCTAAATCAGGATTTTAGCGATATCTTGGTTCAGGGACGGATTGAGAAAAGTCAGGTTTTACCGGAAGAACTACCTGATGAAACCGCTGAACTCCCCCGTCTGGTTTTCCACTTCAATCGACGAGATGTTAGCCGTCTTTACCAGCTACTCGCTACTATTAATCACATGGGTGTTTCCGAAGAAAGTACAACTCATCCGGAACTGAAATAAGGCTTGGATGCTTGCATCCTTAAAATACACAGGAGGCTCGACCAATGACCAATACCGGAAATGACCCACTCTCTTGCTGGTAATGGAATTAGAGCGACTTGATCTTAAAATTCCAGAAAGGGTGCTTGCGTGATCGCATCTAAGTCAACAGACTGCAATAATTTCACCCAATCCTTGATCAGCAGGTCATTGCTATAATTTTGCTGACGTAGCTTAGCTAGAGCATTAAGGGTATCATACCAGATCCCTGATCTGGCATAGATAATCGCTTTCTGTTCTAATGTCGCTTGGTCTAACTGATTTTTGAGGGATGGGTTGAGTGACATCCGTTTTACCCACCCTGTCACTACAGGAGATCCCAGTCGCTCACATTTAACCACAAAGTACCAACGATACTGTTTACCAACCTCAAGGGAGGCGACTGTTGATGGAAGTTCGATGCCTACTACACTTGGTGAGGAAGATGAGGCAACAAATTTAGTCCAGTAGATTTCGTTATGGTTTTCATCTTGTAGCACAAACTCCAAAGGCAAGTCCGGTGTCAGGGCATAGGGAACATAAAACCAGAAGGTGGGATGAGAAACAACGGTTAAGCCGAAAACCGATTCTGATGCAATTTGACCCTCACTGGCAATGGTGGGGCTAGCAGGGACCAAGGCAGTCAAAGGTGGCTCGACTTTTGGACATCCCCCACGGCTTGCCGCTGCTTTTCGTTTACCGGGTACACCTCGTTCCGGTACATTTGGTGGCACCCAATCTAGACTGATACCTAATGGCTGTGGATTCCTTGAAGTAATTCGCTCTTGCTCTCGGTGGTTTTGAGCCACTTCTGCTGTTGGAGAACGTTGATTTGAGTCCAACCGGGAATTGCTAGGATTAGCTGTTGAAATCCCTGGCAAGGCAATACTGCTACTAAAGCTGACAATTGCTAATGCAATTCCTAAGATTGGCGGTGCTAACGGTAGTTTTATCTTGCTCATGATTCATAAAGAGTAATTTTGAAGGAATGTTTTCCTTGTAATTGGTCAGGTGATTGGTCAGTTGTTAGTTACTATCCCTAATTTTTTCGATATCGTTGCTAGGCTCATGATCACTCAATTGAGTGTATAGCGCTACGGGCAATGGCATTGGCAAGAGGCAAAATTTTACTACAAAAGCTTTTCAGGTTGTATCAATTTCCTAACCTTAATGGGTAGTGCTATATCTAATTTTTACTACTGACCAGTGATTATTTTCTATATCTAGTTTGGGGTCTTCAGTACCTTTTATGCGAAAGTTCCAGTTAAAAAACTCATAAAGCTTACTTTACAAGCGATGCAGCTTCGGAACAGGGGAGGCAGTGGGGCTAAAGGGGAGGCAGCTCGGTCTTGGGGGAAACCCCCACTCGCTATTGCCGTTTCCACGGGGCAAACAGCGGTGCGGACGAAGGTTTGCTTTGAATTACCGTAAGGAGAGGGGAGCCTTATTTCATGTAACTTAAAATTATTACTCTTTACCTATCGACTATAAACGCTCCCCCATCCTGCGGTTATGTCTTAACACCCAGCCCCTCCCCATGAGGAACTGCCGTGGTTTCCCCCACTCGGGCAATAATCAAGACAGGAAAATTCTGCTATTCAACTCACAAAATTTTCTGAATACGGCCTTTTTCCACTATTCCCTGCTCCGAAGTCCCTGCTCCGGAGTCCCTGCTCCGAAGTCCCTGCTCCGAAGTCCCTTTGCCAGACTGTTTATTTAGCATAACAAGTACATAAGAACCCTAGTTTGATCTACAATCTAGTAATTGAAGAATCCAGAATTTAAAAATGTTTCATTTTCAGGACTTACTTAGCTATTATAGCTGGTGAATTTCGACTATTTATTAGCATAAAATTATTATTTTGTCAACTGCATTTTGATAGATATAGATAGTTAACAGTTCCGGTAATTCATCCCCAGATCCAATCTATAATTTAGTAGGGGATAGGGATCCGTGTAGGAATTGTGAGAATTTTTGATGCCATATTCCCTACTCCCTATTCCCTACTCCCTATTCCCTTTGCTAGATGATGAGTCAATACTATTAGGATCGTGAAGTTTGGTGGCAGACATGAAAATTTACCAAAAATCTTTTTTGAATAACAAACTCTGTAGCATCCTCTTGTTGCTCACTGTGGGAGTAACATTACTCAGTAGCTGCTCCCCTAACAAAATGGAGAAGTGCAAGCTAATTGAGGTTGAACCTAGGGAAGTTGAGCTAGACATCAAAGACACTGATATTGAAGGATGGGAATTGGAGGTACTTTGTGGTGACCAACTTTGGGACATCCCATGGTCAGAAATTAATCGGCACTTCAAGATTGACCTGAAGAAGTATTACTCGAAGAATCCACAAGCAGCTCAACGGCAGCTGCAACGACTGGAGCAACGACTACTTTTCTATAAACCAGACAACAAGAGGGGAAATATCCTATACGGTTCTTTAGATGGCAATCCAGAGTTAGTTGGGGTGAAGGCGAAAAAAGATGATTAAGATTCAACCGGCACCAAGCCCAAGTCTCACCACCAAATACAATGTCTAATGTCTACTGACCCTTATGCTTGGCTAAAGCTATCCCTGGCCACGATTGAGAAAGCCAATTGGTATCGTTCAGTACAAACTCTACAAAGTATGCCTGGTGCTGTGGTGCAACTGGAAGGGCGAGAGGTGATTAACTTTGCTAGTAATGACTATCTGGGACTGGCGGGCTCTCCTCCTTTAATCGAAGCCGCAGTTACGGCTACTAAGGACTATGGTACTGGTAGCACTGGCTCAAGATTACTCACTGGACACCGGGAACTGCATCGAGAATTGGAAAATGCGATCGCATCTCTCAAACAAACTGAAGATGCGATCGTCTATAGCTCTGGGTATTTGGCAAATATAGGTACGATTGCGGCTTTAGTAGGGAAACGGGATTTAATCCTAGGGGATCAGTACAACCACTCCAGCCTGAAAAATGGGGCAATTTTGAGCGGTGCCCAGGTAATCGATTATGAGCACTGCAATATGGCTTCTTTGCAGGGTCAACTGATTCAATACCGACAACAGTACCGCCGTTGCTTAATTGTTACTGATAGCGTCTTTAGCATGGATGGTGATTTATGCCCCTTGCCTGAGCTATTAGGGTTGGCAAACCAATTTAATTGTATGCTTCTGGTGGATGAAGCCCATGCTACGGGAGTTTTGGGCGCTACAGGCGCTGGGTGTGTGGAACATTTTGGCTGTACTGGAGAAACCATTATTCAAGTTGGCACCCTCAGTAAAGCTTTGGGTAGTTTGGGAGGGTATGTGGCGGGTTCAGCGGTTTTAATTGATTTCCTCCGAAATCGTTCTCCTAGCTGGATTTACACCACTGCTTTATCTCCAGCAGATACAGCAGCAGCATTAGCAGCAATCCAAATTGTCCAACAAGAACCAGAACGGTGCGCTCAACTTAGGAATAATGTAGAGACTCTCAAACAGTTAATTACTCAACAGCTGCCTAATCTCAACTGTTTGCCCTCCGAGTCACCTATCCTTTGCATTTCCATAAATAGTGCTACTGAGGCTCTTGCTGTTGGGGAAACCTTGAAAGCAGCTGGTATCTTTGCCCCTGCTATTCGTCCTCCTACAGTGCCTACGAGTCGAATTCGGATCTCAGTTATGGCAACTCATACATTGGATCATTTCCAGCAGTTAGTTGCTGCTTTGGAGACCTGTCAGCTATAGCGCTAAATTGATCATGGCGCTCATTTTGGGTCAGAGTTAAAAATAGGTAATAAAACACGAGTTGGATAATCTCCTCCACAACTCACTATCAAAGTAATAATCTCAGCATCCATCAATCGACTTTCACCAGGAAAAGCCCCGGTGCCGGAATTGACTGGATAAGCGGGAAAACAAGCCCCACTTAAGCTCAAGCGCAACTGATTCCCTTGGGCAATACGCACAAAAGTTGCTTGGAATCGAATACGCCACGGATTAGTATTGTCTCCAGGATTCACCCGCCCATATCCCTGAGTGACATTGTAAACCCTGCCATCGGGATGGACTTCCGACAACACTGCACAGATATCAAAACTGGGAGTATCAGCTGTGCAAAACACCTCTACCAGCACATCCCCTACCAAATGTAAATTTTCTGCTAAGGGTGGAGAGGTGTAGGTTAAAACATCTGTGCGACAATCTATGGAAGTGCGATCGCATGAACCGACTGGCATGGCTGCATGACCCCCTATTGCTGGAACTGGACGCCAAGGGTCATGAACTAATAGATCACAGGATAGATCAAAGGTATGCTGGATTTGGGATACTCCCTGTGTCTGCGATCGCTGTTGCATTCCTTGAGACTCTTCTGGGACTAATTTTCCAGAATCTTCCCTGACACTGGCTAAACCGGAAGTTACCAGATAATAAGATTTCTGATTTCCATCAGGCCAACTATCAAAATAACGCCACCGATTAGTTCCCATCTCAAATAGAGAAACAGGGGGTTGCTCAACCACGTTGGTATCAATTCCTTTGAGGAACTGGTCAAACCAACGCACTTGCAAGCCATCAACGGGACTATTCGCCTCGGGACCGTAATCGACTGCTCCCACTTTACGCCCCCAAGGCAGGTGCGCCCAAGGTCCAATGATCAGATGCTGGGGCGAACTGCCATGAGATGCCATATCCTTATATAAATGAAGTGTCCCTCGCAAAAATGGGTCAAACCATCCGCCAATATGTAACATGGGCATGTCTACATCCGGCATCATTCCCTTGGGAGATAGTTTTTCCCAGTATTGATCTGGGTGAGGATGGTCTAACCAGTCGTGATAAAAGGAGTCTGGTGCTAAGTCTTGGAGAATTTGAGGCCGAGCCGGAATTGGGTCATACAGGGGTAAATTCCGAGATGCCGCATACAGCAGTTGATAGGCTTGCTCATCTCCCCGCAATCGTGCCGTTTCTGTTGCTAATTGTATCGCCCAACCCAGATTAGCTTGTAAACAAAACGCCCCTCCCTCATAGGCCCAATCGCTGTATAAATCATAGCCAATCATCGCTGGACAGATCGTTTTCAGAGCGCTGGGATAGCTGGCAGCAGCGTACAGTTGAGTCATCCCCTGATAGGAAAAGCCGTACATGCCCACATCCCCAGTGCTACCGGGTAAACTGGCTGCCCAGTTAACACTATCAAAGCCATCTTCCACTTCGTGGGCAAACAAATCAAACTTACCGTCTGAAGTGCCCCTCCCCCTGACATCTTGAATCACCACAATGTAACCGTGGGCAGCATACCAAGTGGGATGAGCATAAACTACCGTAGATGCGATCGCTCTTCCATAGGGTTGCCGCATCAGCAAGACGGGAAACTCACCAGCACTATCGGGACGGTAGATATCCGCATCCAGCCGCACTCCATCCCGTGTTACCATTGATGCTGTTTCTTGTTTAACCTTCAACCTTCCAACCTTCAACCTTCCAACCTTCAACCTTCCAAACTTCAACCTTCCAACCTTCAACCTTCCAACCTTCAACCTTCCAACCTTCAACCTTCCAACCTTCAACCTTCCAACCTTCAACCTTCCAACCTTCCAACCTTCAACCTTCCAACCTTCAACCTTCCAACCTTCAACCTTCCAACCTTCCAACCTTCAACCTTCCAACCTTCAACCTTCTAACCTGCAACCTGTAACTTATAGTCACCCCAACATAGGGATAGCTACAAAATTCATCAACAAACTTACTAAAATCACCCCCACTATATTTAAAACTAATCCTACCTTAGCCATGGTAGAAATTGGAAAATATTCCTGAGAGTAAACAATGGCATTGGGACCAGTTGCGACTGGCAGCATAAAGGCGAAGGAAGCAGAAAGTGCGGCGGGCCACATCAACAAAGCAGGTGAAACATTTATAATCGATGCAGCAGTAGCTAAAATAGGCATGATCAGAGCCGTGGTTGCTATATTCGAGGTAACTTCTGTTAAAAATGTCATAAATACACAGATGCAAACTACCATCAAAACCGTTGAAAGTCCCTGCAATCCGATTTGTAAATTATCCCCTAGGAATTGAGATAATCCTGACGCAGCAAACCCTTTAGAAATTGCAATTCCACCCCCGAATAGCAGCAATATTCCCCAAGGAATTTTTACAGCGGTTTCCCAGTCTAGGAGGTTTATTTTATCCCCCGTCTCTGTTTTCACAGGAAGTATAAACATGATAACAGCAATTAGGGCAGCCACACTGGAATCATGAACAAAGTTAGCCACCCCCAGATAGGTTGCCCAACCAGTTAATGTAAAGGAACCGATGGTGATATCTGCCCTAAAAATCCACAACAATGCTGTTAACCCAAATAAAATGGCAACGTATTTTTCTCCCTGAGACATTTTTACCAGTTTCTGGACTTCTTTGTCTGGAATATTAAAATAGTCTGACGATAAAGTGTTATTATCAAGCTTTACTGTAATTTTCGTTAAATAGATCCAAGTTAACAAGATAAATATAAAAACAGCTGGCACTCCCACCATCATCCATTGATAAAATGTAATCGGGGTATTGTCTGGAAAATTTTCTTTTAATTGTGCCAGAAATATCAGGTTAGGTGGCGTCCCGATCGGGGTGCCAATCCCACCAATATTAGCGGCGTAGGCAATTCCCAGCATTAGCGAAGTTCCCAGAGTTTTACCTACATCAATTTTGGGATTGACAAGAGCCGTTTGTTCGATGATAGAGATAGCTATTGGCAGCATCATCAAGGTTATAGCTGTATT
>NZ_JAAHHE010000051.1:0-10887 GCF_010692525.1 Moorena sp. SIO3B2 | reverse complement strand
CAAGCTACCAACACATCTTGACGCCCAAGCACTCTCAAATCCTCTTCATCGAATTCAACCGGTGTACCACTGCGAACCAGTTCAGCAAAGTCCTCATTAGGCACCATCCAGCACAGGGTATATAAACGCTCAGTCCCAGTATTTCTAATTTCATGAATTCCTGTAGGCGGAACTAATAACGTATCTCCAGTCCGCAGCGTAACGATTTTGCCATCACAGCTAGCTAACCCTTGACCCTTGAGGATATAGAACATTTCTACTCCAATTTTATGATAATGGAGCGGAGTCTTTCCTCCTGGCTCAAAAATCTCTACACAAAATGTTATTGAAGCATTAGCACTGTCTGGATCGAAGACAATGGCTAAGCGATTTTTATCTTGGGGACTAATACGATAAGCTTGGTAGTCTTTGGGAGACCTAACTACGGGAATCATGCAACGATTATCCATGGTTGATTTATTACTGTTGAGGGTTGACTGTTGAGAAGTTAATTGAGAATTTAATTAGTTAAGTGCTTTGAGACTTGTTGGAGAATCTTTGACAACTCAAAGCCAAGGATTGGTTAGGATTATAAGTGGTAACTTTTATTCAATAATTTTAGTCAATAATCTAGTAAGATAGTGGCAGCATAGTCTTTGAATAGCTGTAGTTTAGTTTATCTACCAATCCCTAGCTCTTAAATTTAAGATTATCTAAATTTTTTGGGGACGATTCACTTACATTCGGTAGAGTTTGTAAAGAAATATGAAATAGCCCTTGAATTCTCCTACACCCCACAGCCTATAATTCACATTTTTGTTTGGGGCGATTGACTTAATCTGGGAGAGTTTGTAAAGAAATATGAAATAGCCCTTGAATTCCCCTACACCCCACAGCCTATACTCCACCTTAACCAGCAATCTTGATTTTTCTCTAGGTACGTAATAAATAGGAGTAGGTAATTAATCGCTAGGGGGTTGACAAAATTACCTTTTACCTGATTACTTTTAGGGTTTTCCATGGCGTCGCATCAGATAATCCAAGATTCGGTCTAATCTTTCCACAGCAGCATTAGTCGAAACCGGTTGCGGGCGCTAGTTGTTATTTTAGAGCCGTGAATCGTTCGATACTTGGAGTAAGTGATCCCTTGGATTCAATTACTAAACATCTGAAACAGTTTAGTTATCCTGTGATGACCATCCCGTGAATCTTGATGAGATTTTACTTCCTGTTGCTGGAGTAGGGCATTCTCCAACACTTGTTCAATGCGATCGCATAAAATAAATTCCATTTGGCTAAGCACATCGTCCGGCACGTCAACTAGGTCTTTCTGATTCTGTTGCGGTAACAGCACTCGTTTGATACCAGTCCGGTGCGCTGCTAACACCTTTTCTCGCACTCCACCAATGGGGAGTACTTCACCACTGAGGTTAATTTCTCCGGTCATGGCAGTATCCGTGCGTACCGATTGATTCATCAACAGGGATGCGATCGCTGTTACCATAGTTACCCCTGCAGAGGGTCCATCTTTGGGAATTGCACCGGCTGGCACATGGAGGTGTAAGCCATTATCTTTGAATGCACTCAAGTCAATTCCCACAGATGCAGCATGAGACCAGACATAGGAGCGAGCAATCTGAGCCGACTCCTGCATTACTTCCCCAAGCTGACCGGTGAGCATCAAGTCTTTACCCTGGGGTAAAAAGACAGCCTCAACAAAGAGGACTTCTCCCCCTTGGAGAGTCCAAGCCAGACCTGTGGCTACTCCAGGTTGTGTAGTTTTGCGGATCTGTTCGAGCAGAAAGCGCCTTGGTCCGAGTGAGGCTTCCAACTGTTCCGGATTGATTGCCATTGGCTCAGTTTTACCATTGGCATACTGAACGGCAACTTTGCGGCACAGAGTCCCCAGTTGTTGCTCTAGTTTACGTACTCCTGCCTCACGAGTGTAGTTTTCAATCACCTGGCGTAGGGTTTCTGTGGGTAGTTCCACAGCATTAGCTGGCAGTCCTGCCTTTTCGATCTGTCGAGGCAATAGATATTTCTGAGCGATCGCAATTTTCTCCTGTTCGGAATACCCAGATAATTCAATAATCTCCAGCCGATCTATTAGTGGAGGGGGAACACGAGATAGGTCATTAGCAGTACCAATGAAGATAATCTGGGACAGATCGAAGTCCAAATCCAAATATAGGTCTCGGAAACTATGGTTTTGCTGGGGATCAAGGATTTCTAGTAAAACAGAGGCAGGGTCACCACGATAGTCCATGCCCACCTTATCCAACTCATCAAGCATAATCACTGGGTTCTTCACCCCAGCTCGATATAGCGCCTGTATAATCCGACCTGGCATAGCACCGATATAAGTGCGACGGTGACCCCGTAATTCTGCCTCATCCCGTAACCCACCCAGGCTGACTCGCTCGAAGGGACGACCCAAAGCATGAGCAATCGAGCGACCTAGACTGGTTTTACCTACCCCCGGAGGACCAGCAAAACAAATTACTGTACCGATGCTGTAGCGCTGATCTGGTTTCTGTGGCTGTTCAGCATCCCTTGTTTCGAGATCCTGCTGAGTCCAAGCCATTTGTTTGAGCTTGAAGGTAGCTAGGTGTTCGATAATACGTTCTTTAATTTTGGTCAGGCCATGGTGATCCGCATCAAGGACTTCCCTAGCATGTTGCAGATCCAGGTTGTCCTGCACCGTCTTGTTCCAAGGCATCTCTAACAACCAGTCGAGATAAGTGCGAATCACCCCACCTTCTGCCGAGGCATTCCCAATACGTTCTAAGCGAGCTAATTCTCGTTTCGCTTGCTTTTGGGCAGTTTCCGGTAATTGGCCTTCCTTGATCCGAACCCGCAATTCCTCAATTTCCTGACTATCGGGATCCAGCTCACCTAATTCCTCTTGAATTTGCTTCAGTTGCTGGCGCAGGAAGAATTCCCGCTGCTGCCCCTCAATTTCCTTTTTCGTCTCTCCCAGAATTTCTCTACGCAGGCGCTGGACTTCTACCTCCTGCTTCAAATCCGCCAGCATTTGACGCAAGAGCATCTCCAGGTTTTCCTCCTCTAACACTGCCTGCATTTCCGGAACATCCTGCTGTAACAAGATGGAGGTCTGGTAAGCCAACTGCGCTGGCTCATCGCTATGCAATAAGACTGCTAGAAGTTCTTCAGGGAAGTTGGAATTTAACATAGCAGCCTCTTGCCAAAGGGATTGAATCGCACTAGTTAGGGCTGCTAGGGTCTGTTGTTCTGTTCCTGCTGCGATCGCTGTTTCTGTAGTAACTTGAGGCAGGAGTTGATAGTTAACAGTGTAGGTGGGTTCGGTCTGAATTAATTGCTCAATTCGGACTCGCTCGAGACCTTCAATGATCAGTTGGACTGGTCCGATGGGTAGTCGGCTTATTTTTTTGACCACAGCCAGGGTAGCAACCGGATAGATCTCGTCGAGGCTATTAATTTCAGCTTTTTCGTCTTCTTCCAGTTTCCCCTGGGCTTCTGGGCGAATCGCAGCCACAATTAGCTGCTTGTGCTCAGTCAGCATAGTTGACTCAGCTACTGCCACAGAACGACGCCTACCTGCTACGATTGGCAGCGTAATCCCTGGCAGTAACACAATGTTGCGCAGGGGAAGTAGTAAGCTGGTTTCCAGCTGTTTCTCTTGCCTGGAAAATACGCTAGCAGTGATATCCATAAAACCTTCCTCTCCCATCGATTCACGTTCTGCCTTTCGCCATCTCCGGGATATTTTGGTTGCAGGGAGCAGGTAAGCAATCTCAACAGCTCACTTTAGCCTGTATTTCAATTTTATGGTATTTTTTGGATGTCCGCATCGGCTAAAGCGTATTATTAGTACTCTACCTTATCGGTTTTTTCTTGCCATTCTTGGAAAGCTCTCAACGCTTCATCCGGCATCAATTGAATTATTGGGAGTTTGCGATCGCTTATCGGCAAGTCCAATTCCTCGTAAATGAACTGGTCATCAAATCCAATTTGAGCGGCATCAGCTTTAGTATTGGCATAGTAAACTTTGTCTAGCCTAGCCCAGTAGATCGCCCCGAGGCACATCGGGCATGGCTCACAGCTAGTATAGAGTTCGCAACCGGTCAGTTGAAAAGTCTGTAAGACCTTGCAAGCATCACGGATAGCTACAATTTCAGCATGTGCGGTGGGATCATTAGTGGAGGTGACTTGATTATGAGCTTTGGCAATAATCTCTCCATCCTTGACAACCACTGCTCCAAATGGACCTCCCTTTCCAGAGCGAACGCTGATCACAGATAGAGCAATTGCCTCATTCATAAAGCGACTGTTAGGCTGTGTCATGAATTTCCATGGTTTAGAATTTTCGCTTTGCCATGATAGCTCAGTCGTCAGGAGCGCAATTTTTAAGAAGGTGGGTTACGGCGCTTTTAAAGACTGATTGATCATCGCTCAAATCCTGGCCGCGCCTAACCCACCCTACTGGGCTGACATCTCTAAAAATGTAAGTTGGCTTGAACGAAGGGAAATTTGAAGAAGGTGGGTTACGGCGCTTTCAAAGACTGATTGATAATCCCTCAAATCCTGGCCGCGCCTAACCCACCCTACGCAATATCTAGGGGTTTGCCTTAACCTCGTGTCATTTTGATGTGCTCCATAATTATCTGCTTCTTAGCCTCTGAATATAAGGAAGGCTGCTCCTGAGGCAGTTCCGTAGTTTTCTGCAGGTGCTCCATGATTTTCTGTTTGCGTTGTTCTTCTGAAGTAGCCATAGTTAATATGTTGAGAAATATTGTCTTACATTAATTTATGTTAAAATTTATCGGATCAAATGGCAAGCTCAAATCCCCATCTTCCCCTAAGGCTTGAAGCTGCTGGAGTTTTTGGGGTGCTAAACCCAGCATCTGTTGAGCTTTGTTGATCTTTGATATAATGTATAGTTTTAAATCCCATACCGAAGTTCTTCTCAATCAGCTGGTGGTTGCGATTGCGTTCGCGAAGCGGTTCTTTTGGAACATTGAATTGTCCACAATCCCTGTCAAAAAATTTTTTTCTCAGCTTGATAGAGAGGATGCTTAGCAGTTATCAGCACGTTGTAACTTCCCCAATTGATAACTGCTATAGAGAGTAATTATATAATAAAAAAATGACCTATTATTAGCTTCGGAGACCAAACTAATGGTAGTGACGAAACCGAGAGCAGATCGGGTGGTTTTACATAACATTTCCTGGGAACAGTTTGAAAATCTGCTGCTGGATTTAGGTGACCATCGCTCTGCTCGTTTAGCCTATGATTATGGTACCATTGAGATTATGACTCCCTTACCTGAACATGAATATTATAAAGAGGTGATTGGTGACTTAGTTAAAGACCTGGCAGATGAACTAGATTTGGACTACGAAAGTTTAGGGTCAACAACCTGGCGGCGAGAGAGTAGCTTAGCTGGGCTAGAAGCAGATAATTGTTTTTATATCCAAAATGAAGCGGCGATTCGAGGCAGGTTGGACTTAGATCTCAACCAATATCCCCCCCCAGATCTTGCTCTAGAAATTGATATAACTAGTAAATCACTGCCTCGTTTGCCAATCTATTCTCGCTTAGGAGTCCCAGAAATATGGTGCTATGATTCTGGCAAACTAACAATTTACTTACTGCAAGAAGGTGAGTATGTAGAACAAGCAAAGAGTAGGATTTTTACTGAGTTACCGATTCAAGAGCTTCCTAGTTTAATTGAGCGCCATCGGGCTGATGGTAGGCGGGCAATTCGGCGAACAGTGCGAGATTGGGCAAGGAACTATTTTTAAAACATTCGAGATTTTTGGATAATATTTAAGTCATATTAATGTCAAGTAATAAAGAATTATAGCGTTAATCATACTTATAAGATAAAGTCAAGTTTATTCCCCCTACTCCCTACTCCCTACTCCCTACTCTCTAAAATCCCAAGGGCGTAAGTAACTTACCCAAGTTAAAACCCCTATAACTGGTATAGTTAAAACGGCAAACCATCAGATGCACTACCAATCAAAGTATGCCTAAGGCTGATGTTATTGGATTAGGACGGTCAGGTCTTGCAGCCGCAAGACTCCTAAGAAAAGAAGGTTGGGATGTCACTCTCAGCGATGCCGCTAGCCCTGAACGCATCGCTGCACGTTATACCCCAGAAGACTGGCAACACCAACAACAACAGCTTGCCAGAGACGGAATTAACCTTAAACTGGGTTATTCCCTAACCCTAGACTCTTCAGACTTACCCCAGCTAATTGTAGTTAGTCCTGGTGTTCCCTGGGATATACCAGTGTTAGTTGCGGCCAGGACCCAAGGCATTGAAACCATAGGGGAAATTGAACTAGCTTGGCGTTATCTCCAATCCTGTCCATGGGTAGCTGTTACTGGTACTAACGGCAAAACTACTACCACCTCCCTGATTGCTGCTATTTTTCAAGAAGCTGGTTTCCATGCCCCCGCCTGCGGTAACATCGGTTATGCGGCTTGCGAACTCCTGCTAGCACCAGAAATCAATGGCAAAGCCCAGGAAACATCCCCAATCGATTGGGTAATTGGGGAAATCAGTAGTTACCAAATCGAATCTTCCAAAGACCTTGCTCCTCGTATTGGTGTCTTGACAACCTTGACCCCTGACCACCTCAGCCGCCACAAAACCCTGGAAAACTATTATGACATCAAGGCATCTTTACTGCGTCGCTCCCAGTTACAAGTTATCAATGGGGATGACCCTTACCTGGGTAATTTGGGCGTAAACTACTGGCCTGATGCCTATTGGATCAGTATCACAGGTGGTCAGGGGGACAGGAATTTTCAACCTTGGGCTTACATCCAAGATGACTGGGTGATAGCAGACTCAGAACCGATCTTGCCAGTGAAATCCTTACAGATGGTCGGAGATCACAATCGACAAAATTTATTAATGGCAGTGGCAACAGCACGATTGGCAGGAATTGAGAAAAATGCGATCGCATCCGCCATTGCCAAGTTTCCTGGTGTGCCCCATCGCCTAGAAAAGGTGATTACCTGGCAGGGGATAGACTTCATCAATGATAGTAAAGCCACCAACTATGATGCGGCTCAAGTCGGTTTAGCCTCAGTAGCTGCACCGACTATTCTAATTGCTGGTGGTGAAGCCAAAGCTGGTGATGATACCAGTTGGATTGAGACCATTAAACTCAAAGCAGCGGTTGTCTTACTAATTGGTGAAGCTGCACCTGCTTTTGCAACACGCCTTAAGGAAGCTGGCTACTCCAGTTACGAAATTGTGGAAACTATGGCGAAGGCAGTACCAAGAGCAGCAGAACTAGCTCAACAGTATAATGCGGGTGTTGTCCTGCTCTCTCCCGCCTGTGCTAGCTTTGACCAATACCAAAGCTTTGAACATCGGGGGGATGATTTCCGCAGGTTGTGTCAGCAGCAGTTCAGTACTATTTAGCTAGTAACTCACGGTAACGTCCCTAATTGGAGAGCCATGTTATGTCTAGCCAAAACTTTCGCAAGCCAGAATTTAGCAGAGAACTGCGCTTAGGACTAGTGGTTTATGGTGGAGTCTCTCTAGCCATTTATATGAACGGTGTTTGCCGAGAATTTTATAATGCTGTTCGCGGTCGAGGTATCTATAAACTTGTTAAAGCTCTCACCGATTCTGATATTGTTGTTGATATTCTCTCAGGCACGTCAGCGGGAGGGATTAATGGGGTTCTGCTTAGCTACGCTTTGACTAATAGTAGTCAGGATGAAGTAATCGATTTTGAAAACTTTGCCCAAATTTGGCGGGAAAATGGCAACATCCGCAAGCTCATGCATCAACCTAGCCTTAGTCAAGGTAAAAATGATGGGGAATCTATTTTAGATGGCAAGGGCTACTATCAAGATGCCCTAGCTAAAGCCTTTGAACAAGGGCAGATTAATAAAAAGAAAGCACCCTCAGACGAGTGGGTATCTTCGTTTAATGAATTAGATTTATTTGTGACAGGAACTGATGTTATAGGACGGGTTGATACCGTTTTTGATGATACCGGACGGGTGATTGATCTTAAAGACCACCGCACTATCTTTCATCTCAAGCACCGTCAAGGTCGCAAAGAGCCCTTTAATCCCAATTTAAACCCAAACCATTCCACTGTCAAAGACACCTATCAAGCTCTGGCAAAACTGTGTCGCATTACATCGTGTTTTCCAGTTGCCTTCCCTGTAGTTACCGTTGAGTTAGATAATCCTAGCAATCAGGTCGATGCCAAGTTAGTAGAATGGGGAATCCTTAACAATCGCAAGTTACCGGAAACCCCTCCAACCGGTGGGTATCAATTGCACTTTGTGGATGGAGGGGTGCTAGATAATCGGCCTTTCAGTTATACCATCAAAGAAATGTATTATCGTGCCGACTATTATCCAGTTGAGCGCAAGTTATTTTATATCGATCCCAGTCCAGATAATTTTGCTGGCAGCCAAAAGTTTAATCAGATGCCAAAGCCTGATGTCTGGGAGGTGATCCAGGAGTCGTTGTTAGGAATACCGACCTATGAAAGTATTAGTAATGATTTGGGGTTAATCAAAGACCGTAACCAGAAAATCCAGCGCTACCAGTCTCTACTAGCAGATGCGGAATCCCCCTTATTTGCTAAGGCTGACAACTCCCAACAGACAACGCTCCCAGTTGAGACGGGAATTTATTGGCGTAGTCGTCTGATTAGCTTACGCGATCGCACATTACCTCTAGTCTTGAGAATGTCTCAAGTCAGTAGCACCAAATCTTACCAAGAAACCTTAAACAAGCAAGTCCTTTTAGATCAAATAGCTAAGCTACTGACGCAACACATTACTGAACCGGAAAAACGGGAAAATCACGACATTATTCTCCAAGACCCTAGTCAACAGATTAGCAATCTCGATATCGAATATGCCTTAAGGAAGCACTTCTATATCGTTAAAAAAGTTTGTCAGTTGATGAATCAGGAGCCATCATTATCAGAGTATAAAACGCTCCAATCCCTAGCCTTAAGGCTAGGTCGTCACATTAAACTCCTAGAAGTCCTTAAGATGGCATTAACTAAGCTGTTGAATCATCCCCAGGTTAGTCAATCCTTCTATGACCTGATATCATCCTTTCAAACGAATCAAAGTTCAGAGTCTACGGATAATCTGCGTAGTCAGATTTACAACCGTCTACTCCGGTTATACCGTTTCTTGCTCGATGCTAAGGGGCTAGCAGAATTTGTACCACAAAACCATCAGCAATCTTATTTAGAAAAAGTCCCAGCCTATTTATTGCAAAAATTACCAGAAGCAGCAGAACAATTAGCTGCTAAATCTGAAACCCAGACAGTTGGAAAAACCACCATGGACTGGTTGCCCCAGCCACTAATTTCCAGCATTTTTGAACAATTTCAGCAAAAAGTTAATCAACTAGAGCAAGAACCAAATCAACTTCAAAAAATCTGGCTTGCTGAAAAATATAAAGATAACGATAATGAAAATAATGGAAAACAATACTCCTCCGTTTTGTGCAAGATAGAGGAAGCATCAGAAAAATTCATTGAACTAAGTGGGCTAAATCAGTCTGAAGAAATATTGACTCGTTTTAAACGATTTCGAGAACTCGATCAAGTTCTGTATCCCTTTGAGTATCTATCTGAAATTGAGGAAAAAGACCTGATCGAGACGATTCGGATTAGTCCAGATGATGCTCAGCTAGGTTTTGGTAAAGGGCAAAAATTAGATAGTAAACTCGCGGGAAATACCTTAAATGCTTTTGGCGGTTTCTTTAAAAAGTCTTGGCGTTCCAATGATATTATGTGGGGGCGCTTAGACGGATTAAACCGGATAGTGGAAGCTTTACTTACTCCTGAAGGTATTGCTAAGTTTCCTAATTTTTTGAAACGACAAGCTCAAGAATATAACATTCCTGAAGCGGGAGAAGAATTTGATCAGTTTAAAGAACAGTACTTAGATTTTTTAATTCAAGAGTCTTTCCCTAACGCTACGGCTGATCACCAGGATAAAATTAAAGATCATCTACGTAAGCTGGCAACTCCTAATCCAGATCTTTCTGAAGCTGATATTAAAACAATACTGGATGATTTAGTCTTGGAAGGACATCGTGATATTCTCAGCACTGACCTACAGAATGTGATTGAAGATGAAATTTCTGAACAACTAGAGTGGAGTAACCAGCGAGTTCAACCTGCTGCTCCTAACGATAGTCTAACCACAAGTCAAACCACAATACCCCAGTATAGTCTAGTTGAGGGTAGTTTTAGTGAAACCATTAGTCTACTAGCAGCTCAGGAATTAGCTAGGAAAAGCATTGACTCCTTACCCCAGGGTAAAGAAAAGTTCTTTCTCAACCATTACCAGGTGGGTTCAGAGACATTCTCAAATGATATTCCCAGTACTATCCTCACAAATCTCGCTACCCGAGCTGCCCTGATTCTGCGAGATATGCTGATCACTGTATTAGGCGATCGCACTCCAGGCTTCGGTAGTAGTTTGATCTATCAAGTCTTGAATAAATCCTTAGAACTATTTTATTGGTGGCAACAGATTAGCCAATCATCAGGGATTAAAAAGGGTGATGGTAGTCGCCAGAAGTTGATTTCCCTGGTAGTGCAAGTAGCCTTGTTGCTGATTGCTATCCTGTCTGTGGTTATTATAATATATCGGTCATGGGTATGGTTTGCGATCGCATTTCTTACTGGGGTGTTGTCTTGGCTTTTAGGGAATCCTTGGAAAGCTATAGAAGAGCGATTAATTATCAAGGATTAATTATCAAGTATGTGTGCGTTGACGTAGCGATTCTCCTTTCGAGACACTACGTCAACCCATAGCTGTTTGCCCCATCTCCCGCTAACCCTTTCGGGCAAAGCCCGACGCTGCGCGAACGGGTATAACGGGAGGGGAATTGGAGTTGAATGATG
>NZ_JAAHHE010000509.1:0-3753 GCF_010692525.1 Moorena sp. SIO3B2 | reverse complement strand
AGGCAAGAGGCAAGAGGCAAGAGGCAAGAGGCAAGAGGCAAGAGTGAAAAAATTCTGTGTACCTCAGGTGCGACCCGTGGCGAATTTAATTCTTAATGGGTCAAGCGCACCTAATAGTTATGAAAAATGCTGTAACTATCATACCACAATTTGTTGTGTACCGACAAATTCTGTTTCAAAGGTTAAATTTTCATCGTCTAGCAGCATTTCAATTACTTCTCGCAAATTTTACTTTAATTCGTCTAAGGTTTCTCCCTGAGAATGTGCGCCTTTAAATCCTGGAATATAACCAACGTAGAGATTGGTATCTAAATCTCTTTCAACAATTGCAGTAAATGTTTTCATGACATTCTAGTTTTTTAATTTAAGAAGATCTTCTAGCGGTTTGCGACTTTTCAAGTAGCGTGAGCTTTTAGCTGACGGCTGTTCGCGTAGCGTGGCCTACGGCCTACGGCTGACGGCTGTTCGCGCTACTTCATAGCCCCTTAGCGCCAGTCACCGATTAGAACAAAGTTTGCCCAGAACAAGGGAACCTGGTATCCACGCTTTTTCAACAGACTTAACTGAGCACGGCGTAGGGCTTCAGCTTTGGTAACGTTCCGTTGAGTAAATTCTTGGTAAAACTGACCCATAAGCTTAAGAGTGCATTCCTCGTTAAGATACCACAGAGAGCCGATAATACTGCGGACTCTAGACCTTAGGGCTAATCCTGCGAATCCAAAAGGTGTTTGATTATTCCCGTCAACACTCTTACCAGCACTGAGGACGAGTAATTCAATCGGGTCGAATTTTTCCTGTTTTCCTGAACTCAGTAACTCCTCAAATTCCTTGGCTCCAATTTTTTTGTCTCCACCTGACATAATACCTGACATAATAAATGTATCTTCTGAATTAAATCGAGCAATTTGACTATGGGTTGCCAAGTGAACTATAGGGAAGTAAGAGGAGTTAAGTTTCTTTTCCAGGGCTTTACTAGTGAAGCTCTGATTGAGTAGGACTGAACTCGGTATGATTGAGCTAATTTTTTCTACCTCCTTACTTTCATTAATCTCAGAAAGTCCAGCAATCAAAGCTTTTAAAGGTCTTTGTTTATGGGGCTGAGGCTCTAGTATCTGTAAAGCAGGGGTGACAGCAATGGCATATTTTTCTACTAAATACTGCTCGCCATCGTGGAGAGCTGCCATGGGAATATTTCCTAGCCTACTATTTGATACAAATACCAGGGTCTTGATGCTGCTTTTAGCTAATATAGTTTCTGCTGGTCTAATCAGCCAATTGTATAATTGTTGGGACAATCGAAGGGATGTCCGACTTGTAAACGCCTTCTCAAGTTGAATCCTAAGACTGATAAGCGTTTCCTCAACTTCAACTTCTTCTGCAGATAAAGGTGTTGAGTAGCGGTGCAATGGTTGACCGGGCAAGTGAAGAATTACTTCTAACCGGTCGTCTAAAATAATAGGATAGATTACTGCTGCTTGGGAATCAATCTGATCAATTTCGATGAGATTAGAATTCAAGGGAACTATCTCACGGAAGTTGTTGAGTTCAGTCAAATGGAGAGATTCAATAACCTGACGAACTTTTCTGAGATTTTGCTGGTTATATCCAGTTTCTTTAGCGTCCAAAAGTGACCCGATAAACCCCTTATAAACACTCTCTACAATCTCTCTAAAATAAACCTGTATAGCTGGATCAATACTAGTCAAATCCCTACCTAATGATTGGATAGTATCAAACGCTTTGGCGTAAGCAGACGACGCTCTTTTAGTATCTCCTTGAGCTGCTAGCAAACGACCTTTGTTAGTTAAAGCTTGGGCAAAAATGATTGAGTAATCTAGAGAGTTTATCTTATCTGCATTTGCTAATAGTTTAAAACTTTCTGAAACTGCCTTATTTGCCTGATAAAACTGTTCAAGTTGCTGATAGGCAATAGCAATATTGCTCAGCAGCATGGCTTGTTTGAGTTCATAGTCTTGAATCTGAAAGGAGAGAACTGCTTGTTTTCTGGCTCTTTCTGCCTCAGAGTGCTTCTTTGCTCTGTCAAGTCTTACAGCTAGTCGAGATAGCTGGGATACATTTTGAAATTCTTGCTTTACCTGGTTAAGTTCTATCTTGGCAGAATCAACCTGACGATTCGCGTCTACTACTAGAATTACTGCTATTTTTACAGAAATCACAGCTCCCAATAACGCTAAAACTAACACACCCAACCCGAAACGCATCTGTCGTTTCGCTTTGCGATTTGCCTCAGTTAGTACCAGATTTATCTTCTGGGCTGCTTCCCTATCTTTCCTCTCTCTCTCTAATTCCGCATCTCGTTCCTTTTGAGCGATTTGCTCCTCTATCTGCTTTTTCTCACTTGCTGCCAGAAACTGTTGATCCTGATAACTTAAATTCTTACCCTTTGCCCAAGCTTGAGCATTCTTTAGAGTTTTACCCCACAACAACAGTGACTGATCCTGACAATCCGAGGCCACCCAAGCCCTAAAGGCTTCGGAATAGGGACGTAAGTGGGCTAATTCTTGGTTAATCCAGTCCTGATTAAAGACTTCACGGTAGATCGGGTTGTAGACTTTAAGAACTGGAGAGGTTCCAAGTCTATGCTTGACCACTAACCCAGATAACTGTAACTTGCCCTCTTCAAAACTGTTATTAGCAACAACTTCCCCCTGCTGCCACACCTGCTGATACAATTCCAACAAATAGGCAGCCCGTTGCTCATTACAAAGAATGCGATCGCGTATGGTCTTCAAGTGTTCCGGTTCATCGGTAGCTTCCCAGTTCTCGATAAAATGCGATCGCACTAATTTCTCAATCCACTCACCTTCAGCACCAGTGGGTATCCCACTGCCATGATTACAAATCAACTGACAGAGCTTTTGAGTAAGAAACGGTTGTCCTCCTGTCCAGTTGACTATCTCCTGGATCACAGCCTGGGGATTACTGACGTTTCCCTCCAACCCCTTGATTAACGGCTCAACTTCATGGAGTTGAAAGCCATGTAACTCAACTGCTCGGCCAATATTAAACGGGGTGCGGTCTTTATCTGCTATTAAATCCCCTGGTGTCGCCACCCCCAATAGCACAAAACTGATGCGATTATAAGCAGAATTTTCCGCCCGTTTGTTATAACAGGCTCGAATTAGGGCAAAAAAGTCATCTTTAAACGCCAGTTGCAGAACGCTATCAATTTCATCAATAAAAATAACAATCCGTTCCGCAATTTGGATCAGTAATACCTCTTCGATAAACTCCCGAAAAAGCTGTACTGGGGGAATATCTTTGTGCTCATTGAGCCAGCTCCGAAATGATAATTTCTCCTGTAGACCGAATCGGTTAATCAGAGTTTTGGTTAAGCCGCCATACCATTTCTCTGGGGTAACCTGTTGGGTTCCTAATTCTGTAATATCAATGGATGCACAAGCCACCCCCTGGTTTTGCAGCCGTTTCATGGTTCGCACTCTCAGGGAAGACTTCCCCATTTGGCGGGAATTCAAGACATAGCAAAACTCTCCAGCCAGCAACTGCTGATAAAGTTCCCCGTCAGCGGTACGCACTACATAAGTACTAGCATCAGGTGGTAGGCATCCCCCAACCTGATAGGCTCCTGTACTCATGACAGTTCCCCTAGGTGGTCTCTAAAATACTGTCGATATAAATTACAACTGGCCATGACCTGATTGCCTTGCTTTTTCACTAGCCCCATGCTGTACAACTGATAGGCTGCGATCAAGTCCAGATGCACAGGAGCGT
>NZ_JAAHHE010000508.1:0-3754 GCF_010692525.1 Moorena sp. SIO3B2 | reverse complement strand
CGTTCTCTAATATTTCCATTTTCTTCTATTTTTAAGGCTTTTTGAAGTATTGTTTTTTGCTCTTGTGTCAGATAATTTTTTGCTGGCATATTTCCTATTATTGGGTTATTTATTAATTTTTATTATACCAATTTAAATGCCGAACAGCTTAATCAGCGTCAAGTAACAGAAGCTCCAGTTGTATTAATTTGTTGTGGCGATCGCCGAGTTACTCAAACCGATTACATTGAATCGGTGATTCAACTAGGGTTAGATGTTGGTGGAGTCAATGATGCTTATGCAGATTTTATGCGTAGCTCCATTCCTCAATTGTTTGAGTATCATCCCTCGTTTCAATCCACCGAAGCCTGGACAAATCGTCACACTATGTTAGCCGTTGCTCATTTAATGATTGTGGCAAAAAGCTTTGGGGTTGATACCTGTCCCATGGAAGGATTTGTGTCTGCTCAAATTAAAGAAGCATTTAACATTCCTGCGGAAGTAGATGTGTGTTGTTTACTCCCCATGGGATACGCCGCTGAACCCTGTCTTGATGCAGTCGCTCATGGGGGAAACCCCCAAGACCGCGCTGCATCGCTTTAAACTCTATGGTGGACGGTTTGATATCGAACAAGTTTACTATGGGGAGAGCTTTGGAGAATCATTCCAAGTGTAGTACTCCTCAAAGTTTATTAATGACTAATTACAAGATTTGGAAACAAACCCGATGACTGTAACCACAAACAATCAGAAAGTAATCAAAATTCGTAAATCCTCTGAAAGAGGACACGCTAATTACGGTTGGCTCGATTCTTATCACACCTTTTCCTTTGCTAACTATTACGACCCCGCTCATATGGGATTTGGCAAACTGCGGGTAATTAATCAAGACCGGATTGAAGGTGGAACTGGCTTTGGAACTCACTCCCATAGAGATATGGAAATTATTTCCTATGTCCTAGAAGGAGCCCTTGAGCACAAAGATACCCTTGGCAATACAACCGTTATTCGTCCTGGTGAAGTGCAACGGATGAGTGCAGGAAAAGGTATTGCCCACAGTGAGTATAATTATTCAGCCACTGACATCGCCCATTTTTTTCAAATCTGGATTCTACCGAATCAAACTCGATTAATACCAAGCTACGAGCAGAAATTTTATGCACCAGAAGAAAAGCAGAATCAATTAAGACTAGTTGCTTCAGAGGATGGACGGGATGGTTCTGTGACCATTCATCAAGATGTTAATGTCTATGCCACGAATCTGGATGCTGGTGCATCAGTAATAACCCATGCTAATCAAGATCGTCATATTTGGGTACAAGTAGCACGAGGTCAGGTCAAGTTAGATAATTACTTGCTACAAGCTGGTGATGGTGCTGCTATTTCTCAAGCAGAATCTGTGATGTTAGTGGGTCAAGAGCAAGCAGAGGTGTTGCTGTTTGATTTGGCTTAAATCGAGATATCTGAGCATCTGTACATTTGAAGTTACTGGTTTGCCATTGGCTAAAACCTTGATTTTTACTTTCACTTGGGTAAGTCCTATCGCCATTCTTGATAGCGGTAAACAAAAAGGGTTTCAGGCTAGATTGCCCCTGGTGACAGCTTCGCTAGTTCTACCCCTGATCGATCAAACTCCATCGAAGATCCGACTATTAATCCAAGCTACTAGAGCAAAGCGGGTTCCTCGTGTAACGGGCTGTACCTGGTGAATCCAACTGGATGGGAAGAGTGTTGCTGAGCCTTGCTCTGTGCTAGCCACTTGTACAGCTTTCCTAAAGATGAGACTTCCCCCCTCATAGTCTTCAGGTGGGCTAAGTTGAACGACAATGCTGATACGGCGTCCACCAATTACACCTTTGTTGACATCAGTATGTTCCTTATAATGACCTCCGATCCCGTAACGTAGGAGAAGAATTGGTTCTGAAAATTCCTTCTCAATATTGAAGTTAAATACCTCGTTAGCCTGATCTGCACATGCGATTAGGCGTTGATAAAGCCAGCTATACTCAGTTAATTGAGGGATCTTGAGAAGATGTGCCCATCGATAAGAACGGTCAATTACTTGCTTAGAGTAGTCATGACCGACACGAATTTTTGCTTCTTCCAACTCGTGCTTCGCTGCATCTTCAACCAGGTCAACACACTCTCCAATAGAGAGAACTCCAGGGAAGGTCATTAAATGTTGATGAGGGGGTTGAGGGCTTACCACAATAGACATCAGATAATTTCCTATGGGAGAATTTAATGTTTCATCTATCTTCGGCGTGGAGACTCCCGTTATAGCGAAGCTTAACGGTGAGAGGAAACGCCGCCCTGCTCTATTGTATGACTTCACAATAAGTGGTGTATAATGTGAGTATGATTCAACGTGCCTATCGCTATCGCTTTTATCCAACGACCGAGCAAGAAACTCTCTTGCGACGGACACTGGGTTGTACTCGGTTGGTTTACAACATGGCTTTAGCAGCTAGGACTCAAGCTTGGTATGAGAATCAAGAACGAGTTGGGTATGCACAAACATCCTCAATGCTAACAAGTTGGAAAAAGCAAGAAGAGCTTAGTTTCCTTAATGAGGTTAGCTGTGTACCGCTTCAACAAGGCTTGAGGAACCTTTCGGCGAAGCCGACGCTACGCGAACAAAAAGCCTTTGCGAATTTCTGGGCAGGACGTGCTAAATATCCCAATTTCAAAAAGAAACATAATGGCGGTAGTGTTGAATTTACTAAGTCGGCTTTCCGTTGGAAGAATGGGCAAGTGTTTTTAGCTAAATGCTCTGAGCACTTGCCAATCCGATGGAGTAAAAAAATACCTGAAAATTGCACTCCTTCTACTATTACTGTCAAGTTGGATGCTAGAGGACGTTGGTATGTATCTCTTCTGGTAGATGACCATACTATTAAGCCTTTTCCAAAAACTGATAAGTCTATCGGTTTGGATGTGGGCATAAATAGCTTGATCGCTACTAGTGACGGAGAAAAGATTACTAATCCCAAGCACTTTAAGGGGTTACACCAGAAATTAAGACGTGTTCAAAAAGTACTGTCTCGCAAGAAAAAAGGTTCTAACAACAGACAAAAAGCTAGACTAAAAGTAGCTAAAGTACATGCACACATAACTGATACCCGTAAAGACTTTTTGCATAAGCTGACTACTCAACTGGTACGCGAAAACCAAACGATTGTCGTTGAGGATTTAGCTATAAAAAACATGGTGAAGAACCATAAACTTGCCCTTGCTATTAGCGACGCTAGTTGGGGGGAATTAACTAGACAACTGGATTACAAATGCCAGTGGTATGGTCGAGACTTAATTAAGATTGACCGATGGTTTCCTAGTTCTAAAAGATGTGGGAACTGTGGGCATATCGTTGATAAAATGCCGTTGGATATTAGGGAGTGGAAGTGTCCTGAATGTGGGATTATCCATGACCGTGATATCAACGCGAGTCAGAATATTTTGGCGGCAGGACTTGCCGTGTCAGTCTGTGGAGCGAACATAAGACCTGACAACCATAAGGTTGAAGGGCAGTTGCGAAAATCCCGTTCGCGTAGCGTCGGCTTTCTCGAAACGGGAAGGAAACAGAAACCTAAATCGTGAGGTTTAGGAATCCCCCACTATAGCGGTAGCTTAGTGGCGGGAGGATGTCAAAGAGAGAAAAGCTACAAGAGTCCGTCGTTCCCCTCGAACAACAGGAGTCACCTCGTGGAGTAGATCACCTGCACTGAGTACCATCTGAGTTGACAAAGGATGATATATATTGGTAGACCCTCCTTGA
>NZ_JAAHHE010000507.1:0-3785 GCF_010692525.1 Moorena sp. SIO3B2 | reverse complement strand
TAAGATTAAGCGGCTTGGTTTGATATCAATAATGTTGATCGTGTATCCTGAAGATTGTTGTAAAATAGATTCAATCAGTTTTGAAGGTTGAACTGAATTTATATCTCCTTCTAATACAAGAACAGCTTTTATTGTTTGACTTTGTCTTTCGATTATAGTCTCTTGGTGCGTCAGGGTTTGACTTTGCTCTACACCCTGCACCGGCTCTGAGCTACTGCCATCAGTTTTGTTTAGTTGTTCTGATGATTTTTCTTCTACTATTCCCGCAATTTCTTTCCAGTCTAGGGTCAATCCCTCACATATTCGTTTAAATAAATCAAGCTGAATTGGCTCTGACTTAAAAAATTGGGTAACTGTATAGTGACTTATCCCTTGTGACTTGGGGAAGTTACTTTTTAATTCAAACTCTAGCTTTTCCAAAGCTTTTTTCGCTGTTTCGACACCTTTTGAAGAGGCGGCAATAGTTAGTTTTTTAGTTTTATTACCCTGGCTAAACTCTGTCATTGTCTTGCTGATTTAGCATAACTCTAGCATCAGAAGTATTGAACAGAGAATAGGCAATAAGGAATAGGGAATAGGGAATAGGGTAAAAACTAGGAAGTTTGGGGAGGGTGAGGAGAGTGGGAAAAAACAGGGTATTTATAGCATGGTTTTAGCTAATTCAGATCACTCAGTATTTTCACCCTACCCTACAAGGGACGCCAAAGGCTAACAACTTTCAACCTCTAACCTCCAACCTCCAACCTTAAACCTTCAACCTCCAACCTCCAACCTTAAACCTTCAACCTTAACCCTTAAACCTTACTAACCTGATCGTAAATAATCAAATATGTACCAATTTGGCATAACAAAATCAGCTGATACCCTTAAACTACAATTAGTCCAAATATAGCCCTGATCATAATTATGAGGTACAGTAAATTTTCTTACCGCTGCTCCCTACTCCCTACTCCAAATAAAAATGCTATAGCTGATAGCTAAAAACTGCTCCCTAAGTCATGAATGATTCAAAAAACGCCATCGATCTATTTGCAGGGGCAGGTGGCCTTTCTCTAGGTTTCCATATGGCTGGGTGGCAGATCACCACAGCAATAGAAATTGATAAGTCTGCTGTTTCCACTTATCGAGAAAACTTTCCTAGCACTAATGTTATTCGCTCCGATGTTCGAGCTATAGACTTTACTCAATTTCAAGGTATTGACCTAGTAGTAGGTTCACCGCCATGTCAACCTTTTTCTGTCCCAAACCAAGAGCGAAATAAACAGTTATCCCGAGCCAAGCCTAAGGATTTAGTTCCAGAATTTATTCGAGCGGTAAGGGATATTCGACCAAAGGCATTTTTAATGGAAACTATGCCTGGGTTGCAAAGGTCTAAAAAAAATCACTATTATCAATGGATTGAGCAGCAGCTTCAAACCCTAGATTATTCAGTTTATGTAGAGGTGTTAGAGGCAGCATCCTATGGAATTCCCCAGTATCGTGAACGTCTATTTTTCGTCGGTTTAGCCACAAAAAATGATTTTACGTTTCCCCGGAAAACCCATGGTTTAGGGACATCTAATCCCTATATTTCATCGGGTTCAGCCTTAACTGATGTTCCTGACTATGAGCCCAATACCACTAAAGTTTCCTATGCCAATAAACCCGTTATTCGTCCTACCCCTTGGACAGCAACTCTAGTCAAAGGTGGGGGAAAACCCATCAATTTCGATGCACCAAGTCCTACCATTACCGCTACTACAGTCGGTTACTGCACCCACATTATTGATCCTGAAGGTGTTTTACTGGTGTATCACCGTCATTTAATGAATGGGGGAAAGCCGAGATCAGGAACAGTTGAAGGGGTAAGACGGCTGACGGTACGGGAATCAGCTAGACTCCAATCCTTTCCTGATCATTTTGTATTCAAAGGTTCTAAAACATCACGATACAGACAGGTTGGTAATGCTGTACCACCACGGTTAGCCAAAGCAGTTGGAGAAGCAATCCATAAAGCCATCTTCCCCTCTGAGGTATCAACGACAAAAGACTTTCAATCCTATTTTGATCAGCTTTGCGACAAATTGCATCTGCGGCTGTAGGGGATAAGAGTGTGGGAGGTGTGGGAAGTGTGGGGAGATACAGTCAACTTAGTTACCCCTACTCCCTACTCCCTACTCCCTTAATGGAGTGTGGGGAGATGAAAGTGATGTGTAACAACCTGATTTGCGTTTACGTTTGTCCATCAGAAGTTAACGTTTTTTGTTAAGTTAAATTATTAAATATTGAGTTTTTACGTATTATTATTAATATTTTTTTAGAAGCAAGGCTAACATTCCTCTTGATGGCAAGAGGAATCCCATAAACAGCAGAAGATCTAAAGGCAAGACAAAAAATTTAATGTTTTTTTAAAAATTACTCTAGACCTAGTCGTTGACTTCCTGGGATATACTAGAGATTGCTAGCTAGTCATAGGTAAGTTCGGTTAAAGATCCACAAGTATTAGACCAAATAGTATTAGGCCAAATAGTATTAGGAATGATATCGATAATCGGAGAGCCTTCCTTCTAGAACTCGTATAACTGTTTATAATCCTGGATTAAGGTCAGAGAATTATGCTAGGAATAGATTTACCAGCACAACAAACCAGATTGGATCACGAACCGATTCATGTAATTGGTCAAATTCAGCCTCATGGGGGACTGTTGGTACTGGAAGAGCCTGAGCTAAAAATATTACAAGTTAGCAACAATACCTCTAGGGTTTTGGGAATCCCTGCCGAAGCCATGCTAGAAAAAACCCTAGAAGATGTACTTGACCCATTCCAAGTGGAGAGAATTAAAGCTGGGTTATCTGAGGAAAATCTAGACCTGATCAATCCTACTAAAATTTGGGCGAGGAAAAAAGGGGATGATTACGCAGTATTTGATGGTGTGTTTCATCGTAACTCAGATGGATGTCTGATTCTGGAATTAGAACCAGCAGTTTCCCGTGAGACTATCCCATTTTTAAGCTTTTATCATCTAGCAAGAGCCTCCATCAACCAGCTCCAACAAACCTCAAACCTCCGAGATTTTTGTCAAATCATCGTCAAAGAGGTGCGAAAAGTCACTGGGTTTGACCGGGTGATGCTCTATAAGTTTGAAGATGATGACCATGGAGCAGTTATTGCCGAAGAAAAACTAGACAGTCTGGAATCTTACCTAGGCTTACACTATCCAGAATCCGATATTCCTAAACCAGCTAGACGATTATTCTGTTCCAATTGGATCCGCTTAATTCCAGATGCCAATTCCCAACCTGTTGAGATTTTTCCTACCGATAATCCCATCACCAATCGCCCCCTTGATTTAACATTATCAATTCTCAGAAGTGCTTCCCCCTGTCATATCAAGTACCTCCACAATATGGGAGTTGGGGCGTCTTTGACTATTTCATTGATTAAAGATAAAAAACTCTGGGGACTTATTGCTTGTCATCATCAAACCCCTAAATATGTATCCTATGAGTTGCGCAAAGCTTGCGAATTTTTAGGACGAGTGATTTTCTCAGAGATTTCAGCCCGAGAAGAGACGGAAGACTATGACTATCAGATGAAGTTGTCCTATATTCAATCAATATTGATTGAGTATATGTCCCAAGAAGAAAACTTTATTGATGGCTTAGTTAAGCATGACCCCAATTTACTGGACTTAACCAGTGCTCAAGGTGCAGCAATTTGTTTTGGGGATAATTTTACGGTTATTGGTGAAACCCCTAGTGAAGAAGACCTGAAGTTTTTGGTGCAATGGCTGAAACAGAATGTT
>NZ_JAAHHE010000506.1:0-3795 GCF_010692525.1 Moorena sp. SIO3B2 | reverse complement strand
TCTCTGAGGTGTTTGTCTAGGGTTTTTCTGCAAGGCTTTGGTAAAGCAAAGCTTGCCGGAGCATAAAATCATGATTTGATTAGCATAGTGCGTCTGAGTTAACTCAGGCGCATTTTTGATCAGGGTTGGTGTGCCCAGGGCTTTTGTTAAGAAAAATTACAAAAATCTGCCCTTTTGTGGCAAAATAGCAGATTTAATTTAATTTTCCATTAGAGCCTGAAAAACACAGCAGTTTTCAGATACAACCTCAGATTGATCAGGGAAAATATTATGGGTGTTAAGCGTTCTGGAAATAACGATATTGATGCTTTGTTGGATGATGATTATTGGGTTGATACAGGTAAACCAGTTTCTCTAACTTACAGTATTAATTACTCAACTGGAAGTGATGGGCTTGATTTGAGTGAAAGATCAATGGTGAGAGAAGCCCTGACAAGATGGAGTGAAGTCGCTAATATTACATTTCGTGAAGTATCAAACAAAGGAAATCTACGTTTTTCTGGACAAAGTGGAATCAGTGGAGTAGCAAGTCAAAAAAACGCACGAAAATGGTGGAAGCCTAGGAGTTGGAGGTCAGATAAACTAGACCATGTAAATATTAAGCTTGGAAAAGATTCTGCTACTGGCAGAGGTCATAGGTTTCTCGACGTGGCACTACATGAAATTGGACACGCACTTGGATTAAAGCATCCAGGTGACTACAACGGTGACACCGGAAAAGGTAGTTCGCCCTTTTTACCGTACTATAAAGACAATAACACAAATACTGTGATGTCTTATAACGATGTCGGTGACTATGCAGCCACACCAATGCCTTATGACATCAGGGCTGTACAATACATTTACGGGAGTAATAATTTTAATTCAGGTAACACTTATTATAGGTTTGACAGTGTCAATGGTTATTCTTACGATAATGGTTTAGCTCGTCGTGGTAGTGAAAAACTACCTATGAAGTTGTCTATTTGGGATAGTGGTGGAGTTGATACTTTAGATTTTTCTAAACTTGGCCCAGTTATTTTTAATATAAGTAGATCTTCTGGATATTATTTTGACATAAGAGGAGGAGGTATACTTACCTCTCAGCATGCTTATAAATCAATCACCTATCAACCGATAGATAACACAAACAATACCAGTTCATTGCGGTATAAGACCACTCGTTATGGAACCTCAATTGCCTATGGGGTTGTAATTGAGAATGTTATTGGTAGTTTGACTAGCGACACTATTATTGGTAATTTTAGTGCTAATCATCTGAAAGGTGGTAACGGTAATGATAGTCTTTATGGTAATGGTGGTAGTGACTCCCTATTTGGTGAAGCAGGTAATGATTCTTTAATTGGTGGAACTGGTCGCGATGAGTTATATGGTGGTACAGGTAATGATAGTCTTGATGGTAATACTGGTAATGACTACCTGAGTGGTAGCTCAGGTAATGATTTTTTAAGAGGTGGAACTGGTCGCGATCAGTTACACGGTGGTACAGGCAATGATACACTTAGTGGCGATAGTGGTAGTGATATTCTCAGCGGTAGTTCAGGTCATGACTACTTATACGGTGGAATTGGTAATGATTACATGTACGGAGGCTCTGGTAATGATACCTATACTGTTGATAGTTCAGGTGATCACGTATTTGAATATGCTAACCAAGGTATTGACATAGTTTACGCTTCAACGACTTATGGTCTTAGTGCTCATTTAGAATACCTAAACCTGACAGGTACAAATTCTATCAATGGTTATGGTAACAATTTAAATAATGTCATTAATGGCAACAGTGGTAATAACAATATTTGGGGTGGTCTTGGCCTAGATACTGTCAATGGTGGTGATGGTGATGATATTATTTACGGTGATTATATCATTGCCAGCACTGGACAATATCTATTTAGCCTACCAGGAACTTGGCTCTCTACCCAAGCAGAAGCTCAACGCCTTGGTGGTAACTTAGTTACGATTAACAACGCCACGGAACAAAGCTGGCTAAACACAACCTTTGGAACTAATGAAGTGTTTTGGATCGGTCTGAGCGATCGTACTATAGAAGGTCAATGGCAATGGGTTAGTGGTGAAACCTCAACCTATCGTAACTGGTTTCCCGGTGAACCTAACGATTATCGTAGTTCCTCAATTCCCGATGGTGAAGATTATGCAGTGATGGGTTGGGGCAATCAGGGTTGGAATGACCTTCAAAATTATCCCAACCAACATTTGCGAGGTATTATTGAAATTCCTTCAGTATCACCAGAAATAGGTGAAAGTGATATTTTAAATGGTGGTGCAGGCAATGACCGTATCTATGGTGGTGGTGGTGATGACCAGTTGTATGGGTCTTATGGTAATGATAACCTCTATGGTGGTTTTGGTAATGACTTGTTAAAGGGTGAAAGCGGTAGAGATCGCATGAAGGGAGGTTTTGGTGATGATCAATATGTTCTTGATGTTGATAGTATGGGTGATACCATAGTTGAATATGCAGGTCAAGGTATTGATAAAGTTTACACCTCCATTACCTATCACCTTGGCGATAATTTGGAAAATCTAGAGCTCGATGGGACAAATCCTATCAATGGCTACGGTAACAATCTCAATAATGTTATTCAAGGCAACAGTGCCAGTAACAATATTTGGGGTGGTCGAGGTCATGATACCGTCAATGGTGGTGATGGTAATGATATTGTTTACGGCGACTATCTCGTCACCAGAAATGGACACTCTTATTTGTTGAGCCAACCGGGCACCTGGTTCAATACCCAAGCAGAAGCTCAACGCCTTGGTGGTAACTTAGTTACAATTAACGATGAAGTGGAACAAAACTGGCTAAACACCACCTTTGGATTTAATTACGATGGATTTAATGTTGAAGCTAATCGATTTGAAGCTAATCAATTGTTTTGGATAGGCTTGACAGATCATACTACTGAAGGTCAATGGCAATGGATTAGTGGTGAAACTTCAACCTATCGTAACTGGGCATTCGGTGAACCTAACAATTACACTGATGATGAAGATTATGCAGTTTTGGTGAGTTGGTTTAATCAAAACTGGGAGCAAACCTGGTTTTGGGTTGGTGCCCAAAATTATCCTAATAAAGTTTATTTACATGGTATAATCGAATTACCGTCAGTTATACAAGAAATTGCAGGGAATGATAGTTTGTATGGTGGTGCTGGCAATGATCGTATCTATGGTGGTGCCGGTGATGACCTTTTAAATGGGGGTACTGGAAATGATGTCCTCTCTGGAGGTGCTGGTGCAGATAAGTTTGTCTTGAATATCCCTACTGAAGGGATAGATTACATTAGCGACTTTGTCAGTCAGCAGGGGGATAAACTACAAATTTCGGCTAGTGGCTTCGGCAGTGGTCTTGTTCAAGGAATTTTAGATGTGGGTCAATTTGTTTTAGGTGCTGCCGCCTTAGATACAAATGACAGATTCATCTATGATCGTTCATCAGGATTACTATCATTCGATGCTGACGGTTCAGGTACACTAGGTGCTGTACAAGTTGCGAATTTCTCTAACAAAACTGCCTTAACGAATACTGATATCCTGATTGTATAGGATACATTAGACATCTCCATAAATTTGGTGTTAAGCTAGAGAGGATAATGGTTTTATATTCTCTAGCCTATTGCCTATTGCCTATTGCCTATTGCCTATTGCCTCTTGCCTTTTGCATTTCTCAAGGTAGACTATGTTCACAACTGAACTAAAAATGCTATATCAACGCCACAACCGCTTAATTTCTTGCCAAATTTGTGATTGTCCTAACTGAGTATTCGGATG
>NZ_JAAHHE010000505.1:0-3804 GCF_010692525.1 Moorena sp. SIO3B2 | reverse complement strand
GGATGCGTCTATCTCCTCTTTATGTTTCGGTTCATGCTACTGAACCGGATGTGCGCATACGGTTACTGAAAAATCCTCGGGCTGGGCAAATTTTAGAGCAGTTAAGGTGGTTTCAGGAGCGACGGCTGCAAATTCATGCCCAGGTAGTGGTGTGTCCTGGGATTAATGATGGCATTCACTTAGAACGTACTCTGGTAGAGTTAGCGCAATTCTATACCGGTGATCTGCCTGCAGTGGCTTCAACGGCAGTAGTACCGGTGGGATTGACTCGGTTTCGACCCCAGGAGGATGAACTAATTAGTGTTACTGGGGAGAAAGCTAGGGAAGTAATTGCTCAGGTTCAAAGGCTTCAGGAGAAATTTAAGCACCAGTTGGGGTCTACCTTTGCTTGGTTGGCCGATGAGTGGTTTTTGATTGCTAGAGAAGAGTTACCTCCAGAATCGGATTACGGAGACTACCCTCAAATTGGGAATGGTGTCGGTTCGATTCGTCTGTTCCTCAAACAATTCCAAACTGCTGCTACTCAACGGTTGCCTAAGGGTCTAGAAATCCCCCGGCAGGGGACTTGGGTGGTGGGTAATGCGGTGGAAAAAGCTTTTGAACCTGTGGTAGAGCGGTTCAATGCTGTGGCAGGATTGCAGATTAACATGGTGGCGTTATCTAGTGATTACTGGGGTCAGGAGATAACGGTTACTGGGTTGCTGACTGGACAGGATTTACTGAAGGGATTAACAGGGAAAGATTTAGGAGAAATGATTCTGTTACCTGGGTTGATGCTTAAGCATGGTGATACCCGGTTTCTGGATGATATGACTGTGGCAGAAGTTGCTGATCAGCTCAAGACTCCGATTATTCCGGTTAATGGTATTGAGGAATTGATCGATGGGGCTGTTGGGAAGTTAGAAGTTAGAAGTTAGAAGTTAGAAGTTAGAAGTTAGAAGTTATAATTTAGAATTTAGAATTGGGGATAGATAATGGAGAAGAACCAATTTAAAGGCACATCAGATTATCTATAGTTTAGAATTCAAAATTATTAACTAAAATTAGATAACAACTCAGACAAATTTATTCTATTCCTTGAGATTTTCAACACTAGTCTGGATATCCTGATACACCTCACGCAGATACTCGATTAATTCCTGTTGAGACATCTCACGAATCTGCAATTCTCTGATCACGAATGCCAACTGTTGCAGAGAATTGTTGTGAATTTCAGTAAATGCCTGATCCTTTAACTGCTGCTGCAAGCGGAGTCGCTCAGACAACAGATGCACTTGCTGCTGTAATTTTAGATATAAAGATAAAATGTGCAGGTTCAATCCTACTGTGAAAAGTAGTAGAATTCCCTGCACTGTGGATAATAACATTAGAGCTTAGGATTGATGTGATAGTCAACTATTTAATGGGACAAAGTTTGGCGTTGCTGAATAAAGGAATGAATGCGCGATCATCCGGTTTTGCTAAAGCCCCCTAAATCCCCCAACTTTGCGGTGCGACCCAAGGGCGATTTACTCGCCCATTGGAAAGCGCACCGGAAGGGACTTTCATAGTTTTGTTCCCCCCAAGCGAGCAATCCCTCGCTTGGGGGGTTAGGGGGGCGAAACCATACCAAAATCAGCAACGCCCAAAGTTTTTATGACATCTCTCCCTAACCTGACCTTGGACGTAGTTATAAGGGTTTGAGCTTCTAGAACATCATTCGTAGGGTCAATTGGCCAGTTGATATTTGGGTGCATCTCATCTTTGTAAAAAAGAAGAGAAGTGCCGTAAGTTTCGGAAGTGTGGGAATTTTAGGCAGAGTAGGTAGTGTAGGCAGTGTCGGAATTTTATTAGAATTTTTGTCTAATTGCAAAAGTGAGATGCACCCTGATCTTTGCTAAGAGAACTGGCATCAAAGCCTTATATAGTAAGCTTTTCAGGGCTCATGTCTACCCCTCAGTTTCTTCTTCAACTTCTTTTTCCACTATAGTAGTGCGATAGAGTTTGAGGGAATTGACCTTGCCCTTTTTGCCACGGTACCCCACGCCAATGCCCGTAATCACCATATTATTATTATCATCGGGATTAAACTCAATGTCGTAGCTACTCTCAGGAGAATTTTTTTCCTCTGTACCCTGAAAAGCATATGACTTTAGGGTAGTGTCGAGATAGTTGTTCCTGGAGCTAGCAAGGGTGAGTTGTTGGCAGTGAAGCACCATTCCGTGGAAAACTTCTTCGTCGCTTAACGGTAAGAGGATTACCGTTAACCCAATGCCTGTCACTACATAGCCATCTGGGACTGTCCCTAGGATTTCGTAATCGGTCTTGTTATAGGTCACAGGATCACCCCCAGTGCCCTCAAACGCCTCCCAATCACGTTCGCCTGTAGACAGATCAAGGTAGCACACGGCAATACGAGTGAACTGCTTGTCCTCAATCAGAGCTCCAAAGCCAACTACTACGGAGCCCTCCTTGCTTCCTGAGTCTACCTCAATATCATCTCTGTTGTCATCGATAAACTCATCCGTGTCAGAGCTGGTAGTGAGCTCAGTAGTAGTATAAGAGTTCGTATATTCCTCAAGAGCCTTTTTGATGGCTTGTTCGATTTCGTCTTTGCGAGCGTCATTACCCTCCACTAACTCCGAAATTTGCTTCACGGAGTCAGAGGTAAAGCCCATGAGGACGTCATTACCAGGAACCGATGCAACCCAAGTATCAAAGCCATCCGTCAAAGTTGTGGCATCGCCACCGATGCACCAAAACTGGCCATTAGATTGCTCGCTCGTTTCCGACTCGTCCGTCTCGTAAGAATTTTCAATTTTTCCCGAGTAGTTGCCATAGTTTGCCTCTACTGCCGCTTCGGCTTTCTCGGAGCTGCTATAAATGAATTTTGAGACGCTTTGAGTATAAGACCAGCGACCGCCGAACTCAGCTTCGTAGAGAAAGTGAGTGCCGTATTTTGCCACTAAGTCCCCGGCGTCCATGTTGTAGAGGTCATCCTTGAAGTCCGGATCAAGATTATTCAGGGCATAGTTGAGATCCAGGGTCACCTTGTAGGACTTTTTATAGCCCCATTTTTCAACATGATAGAAGTAGCTGCTACTGCTGTGTGACTCTGAGTATTTAGCCGAAACTTCGGCGCTAAACAGACCAGAGTAAGCGGACAAGCTGCCAGAAGCTGACATCTCGGTGTATATATCTTTAGTACTTTCGTGAATGGTGATACCTTCATCCTTAGCGCCTTCATGATACATGACAGGAGTGCCTATGGCCTCCTTGGGGTAAGAATATTCTACACTGTTGATCGTGATTTCTGTATCTGAGTCGGGCAAAGAAAACAGTCGCTTGCCGGTATCGACAGAGTTACCGCGAGCATAGTATTCGTACAGTCTGTAGATACATCCAACATATCCGATGCCGGTTAGATCAGCCATGCTTGTCTCCTAGGGTAAACTGATTTGTTAAACTAGATATCCCGATAATATAGCAACCCTCCGATAATATAACAACCCTCTACGGACGGACAGAGCGGGTATAGCTATGCTGAAGCACTGCCGTTACCTATTTTGTTTGAAAGTCGCCCGTAAGCATTCAGCTATCAGCCGTCAGCTATCAGCTTAAGCGCTACGCGTTCAGCTCTCAGTTTTGAGCTTTGAGCTTTTAAATAAAACCAGTAAGCTGTTCGGCATTTAAATTGGTATAATAAAAATTAATAAATAACCCAATAATAGGAAATATGCCAGCAAAAAATTATCTGACACAAGAGCAAAAAACAATACTTCAAAAAGCCTTAAAAATAGAAGAAAATGGAAATATTAGAGAACG
>NZ_JAAHHE010000504.1:0-3817 GCF_010692525.1 Moorena sp. SIO3B2 | reverse complement strand
GGGGTTACTGGTGCCTGTAGAGCCTATATCGGGGATGGGTCGATTCTGTTGTGCTATCACCAGGTAGGCAACAATGGCCAAAACAAGGGCGATCGCAACTGCCACCCCTATTTTCCAAATACGGTTCAAATTCATTTAATATACCTAATACCTTATCTGTGCCTTGTTTACGATATCAATTAATTGTTAATTTTTGTACGATAGGATGCCAAAGCAATACCAAACTTCGACATCCTATTTCTAATCCCTAGCTATTTAATTCAACAGTCACTTTCTGATTCGAGTAACTTCCTGAATTATTCTGTCCCAAAAGTCTTGATTACTGATATCTAATTCAGATCCTGTCTGGGCTTGATCGATTTCTTCTCCAGACACTGTTACGAAATCTTCATTACTGATATCTAATTCAGATCCTGTCTGGGCTTGATCGATTTCTTCTCCATACACTGTTACAAAATCCTCTTCCATACTGATAACTGTCCAACCACGCTCATTGGCCACATCAAAAGGATTAGTATCATCCCCTGGTCTTGTATCGTATGGACAGTAAATGTCATGGCCACCAATAGTAACAGGATAACCATCGGGACATTCACGGGTATCATCATGGTGAAGCAGCATCATTAAAGCTGGACCTTGGTCATCATCAGTGTAGTCAAGCATTGCTAAATCACCACTGGAATTACCAACCGCCATAATTGGTTTTTTACCAATGTAGCGGTCAATCCCCACGACTTTACCTGGTCCATCGTTAAAGGGTTTCACTAGTTCTCGCTTCTTGACCAAGACATAAGTTTCATCGTTTTCGTATTCTGGGCAGCTATACGTTCCATCATCTTCGTATTCTGGGCAGCTATACGTTCCATGGTCTTCTGTGCAGCAATACTGGGTTTGGGTGGTACTACCAATGATGTTTTCAGGGGGAATACCGTAGGCATCTTCGGCAAAGGAGCGAATGAAATCCGTTCCACCCCCAGAGCAAATATAGACCTTGAAATCATTACTTTGGAGATAATTGACCAGTTCAACCATGGGCTGGAAGGTCAGCTGGATGTATGGAACGCCAAGGTATGGATGATTTTTTTTATCCAGAAATTTCCTAGCCTCGTCTTTATACTCTTCCGGTGTCATTTCCGGTAGTTGGAGATCTGCTAGGACGATATCCTTTTCAGTTAAAGAAGCAAGTGTAACATCTGGGAATGCATTGCCTAGCCTATATTTTAGAAATTCCCCCTGAATAACGATTGGTTTTTCAGTCCACAGGGTTCCATCATTATCAATCGTGACAATGCGTCCGCTCGGAGGAACGTAATTACAACTGTTAGGATTGGTAACCTCTTCCACAAAGTTAACAATCGTTTCCTTAGTCGTACCCTCATTCCAAGACACTAAGGGGTCATAGTTCGCAGCAGCGGGGGGACATGCCACAAAGCCTCCTAGGCAAAAGACTGATAACAGAATTGAGAAGAAAACTAAAAAGGTTCTTTTTTTCATGATCTAAAAGCTGAATTACTTTGTGCCAACCAAAGACATCGTTACTCAGGTAAATTATTTTGTTGATAGAAGCGAAACTTTAAGCATTCAGCATTCAGCATTCAGCTTAAGCGCTACGCGCACGCTACGCGAACAGCTATCAGCGTTCAGCTATCAGCTATCAGCTAATTTGTTAGGTCACAGCGTCGTTCGCACAGCGTGGCCAAAGGCCAAAGCCTGTGCCATGATCCTTGAGGTGCTTATCCCTTATGGGCACGCTACGATACTTTTGAATAAAATAAGCTGTTCCCGTAGGGTGAGCCTTGGCCGTTGGCCACGCTACGCGAATAGCTGACGACTGACGGCTGACGGCTGAATGCTGACGGCTGAATGCTGACGCGAAAGCCAACATTAGAAAGCCTGGTTGTTAGGTTTCGCTTTTGGAGGAAGAAGTAACGAAACTCTCAGAGTTTGAGACCGCTTCCTCCAACCGACAAGGGGCTAAAATCCACAAAGATATGCCCTTTTACCCCCTAGTCAATAGCAACCTGTTCAATCTGATCAACAATGTCCTCAATGATTTCGTCAGGATTTAAACCAAAGGGAGGTTGACTGGGAGGATACTTTTCAAAGGTATTCAGAAACTGCTTAACCAGAGCTGTTGCTGGCAACAACAAGTAACTCCGGCGAGACCACCAGTCATTGTAGTTATTAGAGTCTGTGTCTGCTCGCTCGTAGGGATCCCGACGCAAGTTAAACAGTTTTGGAATCCGCAGTTGTACAAACGGCTCCCGCCAGACATCAAAATAGTGAGCCCGTTGTTCCGAAAAGACTACTTTCCAATCCCCAAGGCGAACTCCTGGCAGTTGACCTTCATCATTGAAGTAGATAAAGCCCGGACGCTTTCCTCGCTTTTTGTCGGGATTTATCAAATAGGGCAGCTGATTGTATCCATCCAGATGGGTGCCGCAAAGATTGGTGGCTTCATCCGTACAATCTTGCTTCAAAGTGTCTTTGAGGTCATCCTCCCCAGCAGCAGCCATCAGAGTTGGCACCCAATCCAAGTGAGAGAAAATCTCATGGGATACTGTTCCTGCAGGGATATGACCAGGCCAGCGTACCAGTGCTGGAACGCGATAGCCGCCTTCCCAGTTGGTGTTCTTCTCACCCCGGAACGGGGTCAGACCGCCATCAGGCCATTGGTTGTAATGGGGACCGTTGTCCGTTGTATAGATGACAATCGTATTCTCGGCAATGGGAACACCATTCTTATCCTTTACCTTTTCCAGCAGGTCGAGCAACTGTCCTACATGACCGTCATGCTCTACCATGCCATCACCGTAGAAGCCCTGACCGCTAATACCTTCAACATCATCATTGATGTGGGTATAGTAATGCATCCGGGTGGAGTTAAACCAGGCAAAAAAGGGCTTGTCCTTTTTCACTGCTTTCTTGATGAACTTCTTCGTCCGCTTCAGGAATTCCCGATCTACGGTCTTCATCCGTTCAATGTTGAGCGACCCCGTATCATAACATTCCTGATAGCCCAACTCGCCAAAGCGTTCTGAATAGTCTGGCTCTCCAATGATCGGTTTTTTGTAGTAAACATCAGGCGTTGCTTTGCAATCCAGAACCCCGCGAGGACCAACCTTTTTGGCATACCAGCCATCTGGTCCGCCGGGATAGTCTACATTCTCTGGCTCTTCTTCAGCATTTAAGTGATAGAGGTTGCCCAAGAATTCGTCAAAGCCATGCACTGTGGGCAGAAACTTGTTGAGATCCCCCAGGTGGTTTTTGCCAAACTGTCCCGATGTGTAACCCAAAGGCTTCAGCATTTCTGCCAAGGTGGGGTCTTCATCCTGGATGCCAAAAGGTGCTCCTGGGAAACCGACTTTCAGCAAGCCAGTCCGTAAAGCACTTTGCCCAGTGATAAAAGCTGCCCGACCTGCTGTACAGCTTTGCTCGGCGTAGTAGTCGGTAAACAGCATCCCTTCGTTGGCAATGCGATCGATATTGGGCGTGTCGTAACCGACAATGCCCTTTTCATAAGCACTGACATTAGTCCAACCAATGTCATCTCCCATAATCACCAGGATGTTGGGCTGGCCTTCTGTGTCGGCAAGTGCGATTCCCTGGTTAGTCACTGGGAGGAAACCTACTAGGGTAAAGGTGATCGTTAGTAGGATCGCCATCACCCCATTGAATAATCGCTTCCCAATCTGGGCATTGTCATGACTGCCCTTGGAGCGATTAGCTCTCAAATATTTCATTAAGGCTACCGTTATATCAAACGTTTAAACTTTTGTGTTGCAAGTTTTATGCACCCGTTTGTTAGTATCTCACA
>NZ_JAAHHE010000503.1:0-3823 GCF_010692525.1 Moorena sp. SIO3B2 | reverse complement strand
TCGGTCGTTTAATCTTCCAATACGCTTCCTTCAACAACAGCCGTTCCTTGCACTTCTTCTTGGGTGCATGGCCTGTAATCGGCATCTGGTTTACTGCACTGGGCATCAGCACCATGGCATTTAACCTGAATGGCTTCAACTTCAACCAGAGCATCATTGACTCACAAGGTCACGTGATCAACACCTGGGCTGACGTACTCAACCGTGCCAACCTAGGTTTCGAGGTCATGCACGAGCGTAACGCTCACAACTTCCCTCTAGACCTAGCTGCGGCTGAAGCTACTCCTGTAGCTTTGACTGCTCCAGTTATCAACGGCTAATAAGAGTTTAATCTCATCACCCCTAGGGGAGTACACAAGTACCCCCTATCAGCGCTCTCCAAAAAGGGAGCGCTTTTTTATTTGGTGGCAAAGCACCAATCGCTTTTCCAAAAAAAATAAGAGAGCCGTCAAAAAGACTCTCTAGGTCATCAGGGTGCATCTATCTACTGATATCAATATAACAGATTTAGTGAGGGGTGTCACCCCTCATTTAATAATTTTCCAAGCAGCTGACCCTAGGTATAGCGCTACGCGCAAGTCAGCAAGGTTCGAAGTCAGAAGTCAAAAGTAAGCTATGACTAAGTTTTGGAATTTAGGAATGTCCTAATCTAAATGGGTAGTGCTATATGTTCACGTATCAATTTTCCCAAAAAAAAAAAATAAGAGAGCCGTCAAAAAGACTCTCTGGATCATCAGGGTGCATCTATCTACTGATCTCAATATAACAAATTTAGCGAGGGGTGTCACCCCTCATAGATAAAATTTGGTAAAAATTCCCTAATCGACAGTATTGTTCAGCTTAACTGGCTGCTTCCCAATCAAAGCTAAGATTGGCAGTTATTCAGTAATTTAAGATTACGATAGTGCTCTAGTTCCGAGAAAAGGCGAAATTAGCAAAACTCAATTCATTTGTGCCATGCCACTTGTAAATTTGCTTGCGAAACCCCTTCCACTGTTCATAAACCTTCTTAAACTTGGGATCTTTGCTAGCATCTTCCTCAAATAAATCGAATGATGCTTTCTCAGCCGCCTGCAAAATGTCTTGAGAGTAAGGAGTCAACTTAGCACCTGCTTTAATCAAGCGTTCCAATGCCGCTCCATTCAAAGCATCATACTTAGCCCCCATGTTGATATTGGCGTACCTGGCGGCATCTTTAAAGATTTCCTGATAGTCCTTAGGCAACTTATCCCAAGCTTTTTTATTAACCTGTACCTCTAGGGTTGGTCCGGGTTCCCACCAGCCGGGATAATAATAGAACTTAGCTGCTTTGTACAAGCCCAGCTTCTCATCATCATAGGGACCAACCCATTCAGCAGCATCAATGGCTCCCCGGTCTAGGGCAAGGAAAATGTCACCCCCAGGTAATACTTGGACATTCACCCCCAAGCGCTCCATCACTTTACCTCCTAATCCAGGGATACGCATTTTTAATCCCTTCAGGTCAGCTACAGAATTAATTTGTTTCTTGAACCAACCTCCCATCTGAGCACTGGTGTTACCCGCTGGAAAATTAATCACGCCAAAGTCAGCATAGAGTTCCTGAAGTAATTCCAAGCCACCACCGTGGTACAACCAGGCATTTTGTTGTGGAGCGGTTAGACCAAAGGGTACACTAGTGCCGAATGCTAAGGCTGGATTTTTGCCAACGTAGTAGTAACTAGCGGTATGACCACACTCAACGGTTCCCTGTTGCACGGCATCGAGAACCGCTAATCCTGGTACAATTTCACCAGCAGCAGAGGGGGTAATCTGGAAACGCCCATTGGTCATGGCACTGACCCGCTTACAGACAGTATCAGCTCCCCCATAGATAGTATCCAGGGATTTTGGCCAGCTGGTGACCATTTTCCATCGAACTATAGGCTGACTGCCAGATTGAGCAACGGGTCCTGTACTAGCTTGATTACAGGATGCTAAGGCAGCTGTACTGGCTGCACCAAGCGCAGCGTTACTAAAAAATTTTCGGCGTTTCATGGTTGTTGATTCAATAGTGGGTCATCTTTTGGGCAAATTCTATCAACTTTATTAACTAGACACCCTTTCGCCAAAGGAATATCGCAGGTAAGCATTCAGTTATCAGCCGTCAGCCGTCAGCTAATGAATGGACTGAATTGTGATCTCATTTCTGGTTGAATACTTACACTTTTGCGAATCGAAGGCATTTGGCACCCACCCCTAACCCCTCCCAGGAGGGGAATGGCAGCTATGCTGAAGTAAAGGAGTAAGGTTTCAAGGGAGAAAGTTTTTTATCACTAATTCTCCGGACATGATATGAGAATTTTGTTCCCAGATCCGCTGTTCCCAGATCCGCTGTTCCCAGATCCGCTGTTCCCTATTCCCAGATCCGCTGTTCCCTTTGCTATTTACCTAGATGTGATATCAGCGATCGCATTCTTAGTCATAGCTGCGATCGCTTTATCTGTAGCTTTCGGTAAATGATAGTACTTACCACCTGCTTGTTTAGCTAATTCCTTAGCAAAACCAGTAGAAACAAACTTACTCTCGGTATCAATCACTAATAATTGAACCCCATTAGCTCGAATGCGAGCAGCAATTTCCAACAATTCCCCTTTAATATCTGGCTTTTCCCCTTCTGGTAGAGTTTCTCCCAAGGAACGAGCTAAGGGAATATTGCCCCGACCATCAGTAATTGCCACAATTACCACTTGACCAATATCCCCAGACAATTGAGCATTCATGCCCACATGCACTGCTTGAGTCAATCCATGAGCTAAAGGGGAACCGCCACCACAAGGTAATCGCTCCAAACGCCGCTTTGCTAAAGCAATGGAACGGGTAGGGGGTAACAGCACATCGGCTTGTTCTCCCCGGAAGGGAATCAGGGAGACTTGGTCACGGTTTTCATAAGCTTCCGTCAGAAGCTGCATCACTGCTCCTTTAGCAGATTGCATCCGGTTTAGAGCCATAGACCCTGACGCATCTACCACAAAAACTACCAAGGAGCCAGCTTTTCGGGCTAACCGCTTGGATCGTAAATCCCCTTGTTCGATAATAACCCGACGGTTAGGATGACGTTGCCTACGAGCTTTTTGATAGGGTGCAGCAGCTCTGAGGGTGGCATCTACAGCAATCCGCCTTACTTTACCCTTCGGTAGTATCGGTTTGACATACCGACCCCGGTCTTCTGAAAAGATAATGCTACGGTTTCCGGACTTACCTTGCCGTTGTGCCATCTGGGCAAAGTAGAGCACACTCGGGTCAAGGATCACCCCTTCTGGGTCAAAGAGAAACTCTTCCGGGATATTCGGAGCTTCCTGTTCTTGCTCCTCTGAGTCATTGTCGTCCTCTTTGTCTTCCTCTTGGTCTTGCTCTTCCTGAGATTGATCTTGTGGGGGTGGGGGAGGAGGAGGTTGTGGTGCTTCTTCTGGTGGTGTTTCTACCATAGTGGCACGGGGGACAATTACCAATTCCACCGCCCGACGCAAATCCTCGGAATTAACTGTCTGACGACCCTCTAAGGCTGCTGCAGCTTTTGCAACTCGAACGGCAAACAGTTCTGCCCGATGACCTTGGACACCACCTCGGATGGCTTCATTGACGAGATAGGTAATTTGGTCATGGGTAATCTCAACATCCTTGAGCCACTCTCGCGCTAGAATAATATCCGTCTTGAGGGTATCAAGATCCTCCTGATATTCCTCCAGAAACTGCTGGGGAGAGTTAGCGTATGCGATCGCTTGTTCTACTGCCTCCACCCGTTGCTCTAATGCCAAAACACCGTCAGCAGAGAGGGTAATGGCAATTCTGTCCAATAAATGTT